>CAMWLA010000013.1 GCA_947174975.1 uncultured Clostridia bacterium
TTTTGAAGCACCGCGATCTGCACGAAAAGGAATGGCGCGAAATGCTTGAAAAAGAGCTGCCTGCAAGGGTCGATTCGCACCCCACCTTCAAAAACAGAATGGCGGCGTTAAGTTGCGAAAGCTATGACGCGAAAAAAGAAGAAACCGACCCCACCTATATCGCCGAACAGCGCGAAATTATCGTTGCCGCCGACGAGCGTATGAACGAAGAGAACGAAAAGCACTACGACGAAATACGCAAAGACGCTTACCTCGACCGTAAAAAGATTATCGAAGAATACGAGGAAGCGGTAAAAAACGGAAAGGAAATTCCCGACAATAAGCTGTTCGAATACATACAAGCTTTTTTCGGAATTGACGACGATATTGCATTGCAGCTTGCCGACAGAGCTTCTACCCTTCCCAACCCGACCGTCGCAAACTACTACAAGGCAAATATACTGTTCAACAGAAACGACGACGGCTGCATAGATCTTTTAAAAGCGATTGCCCGCAGTACAGACAATATGGAGCTTGCAATGAGCGCGACCGAACATCTCGGCGAATACGCGCTTAAAACGGGCAATGAAGAGCTGCTGAATGAATACCGCCGCACCACCGCCGATATCGTGCAAGCTTCGCGCGACAAGGGAGAGAGAAACCGCTTCGGCAAAAACTCGACTGTGACAAAATGCGATATCGACGATAAAGCATTATCCGAAATTACGGGCGGAATTGATGATGAGCTTTTAAGCAAAATCAGCGAAATTTATATAGGAACCTTCACTGATACCGACGGCAAAAAACACTACCCCGTCGCCGTCCGCCTCAAAGGTCGCAAAATCACTGAAAATTACGATGTTTACCAAAAGCTTTCCGAATACCTTTTCGGCTTCAACGGCAAGTACGATTTTATTCTCATTCCGTCCTACACGCGCCAATTCAAAAAGCTTATAAATAAAGTAATTGAAAAAGGTTCGTGCGTCCACAAAAAATAGCGCAACAAAAAAGACCCCGATAGAGTATCGGGGTCTTTTATATTTTAATCAGTTATTTTTTAACTTCGTCGAAAATTGCTTTTACCGCATTATCGTACTGCTCTTCGGTTATTGCATTCAATTCCCTAAGGTGCTTTAATTCTGCAATCTTTTCGTCAGTCGTCTGCGAATTATTCGTTGACGGCACCTCTGCCGTTTCCGTCATCGCCGGAGCCGTACTTTCCGCAGCTTTATTATGCACGCAAATAGCTACAATTTCAAGCGCAATGGGAACTAAGCACAGTATACCGTAAACTACGCCGCCACCGACAAACTCTAAAATCGCTGTTATGCCGACGAGTACGATTACTGCAATCTGGAAGCCTAATGCCTTGTTGTCCTTCAGCTTAACTATTGCAAAAGACGCGACTATAATCGTTGCTACGCAGAACAGCAGTATTCCGACACAAAGACCGACGATTAAACCCGCCGCCATATCCACCGTTACGTAATCCGATCCTGTTACAGCCGAAGCCGCAGACATGAGAACTATCGCACCGATAACCAAAATGCCCATAAGCACAATTGCACATACGTTAGCGGCAATGTTAAAACCTTTTTTCATTTTTCTCTCCTCTGATAAAATTTATTTCACTAACAAAGTGTATTTTAATTATAAATATCAAACGTCAATTTTGTCAAGTATTTGTGTCGAAACGGCTAAAAAAACTGATTATAACGTCGAAAATTTAAGCTTGCTTTTCCAATATTTTGCGTGCGACGTGAACGCCGCTTGCGGACGCGTGCGATAGGGAATGCGTTACCCCGCTTCCGTCGCCGATTATGTAAAGCCCCTTATGCTTAGCCTCTAAATTTTCGTCCGTTTCCACTTCCATATTGTAGAACTTTACTTCCACGCCGTATAAAAGCGTTTCGTCGTTTGCCGTGCCCTTTGCGACCTTGTCGAGGGCGTAAATCATTTCGATTATGCCGTCTAAAATACGCTTGGGAAGTATTAGGCTCAAATCGCCGGGGGTTGCGCTGAGCGTGGGAACCACGAGGTTTTCGTCTATCCTCTTCTGCGTGCTGCGCCTGCCCCTAACCATATCGCCGAACCTCTGCACGATTACGCCGCCGCCGAGCATATTTGAAAGCTTAGCTATACTTTCGCCGTAACCATTGCTGTCCTTGAACGGTTCGGAAAAGTGCTTGGAAACGAGCAGAGCAAAGTTAGTGTTATTCGTCTTCTTGCTCTCGTCCTCGAAGCTGTGACCGTTTACGGTGATAATTCCGTTGGTATTTTCGTTGACAACGATTCCGTGCGGGTTCATACAGAAGGTGCGCACCTTATCCTCGTACTTTTCGGTTGTGTAAACTATCTTACTTTCGTAAAGCTCGTCTGTAATATGTTCGAACACCTCTGCGGCAAGTTCAACCCTAACGCCGATATCCACCCTATTCGAATGAGTGGTAATTCCGAGCTTTTTGCAGACCTTCTCCATCCACTTGCTTCCGCTTCTGCCCGCGGAAACTATGCAGTACTTGCACGAATAGCTTTTATCCGCAACGACCTCGAAGCCGTCTGAAGTCTTTTTAATGTCGTTGACGTGGGTATTGAAATAGAAATCAACCTTGTCTTTAAGCTCGTCGTAAATATTCGAAAGCACGGTATAATTGATGTCGGTACCGAGATGCCTTACCTTTGCGTTTAACAAATTGAGCTTATTTTGCGTACATATTTTATGGAAATTAGAGCCGGCTGTGGAATACAGCTTGGTTTGCGCACCGCCGTGATCGGCGTTGATTTTATCAACGTATTCCATAAGCTCCAACGCGTTCTTTTTGCCGATATGCTCGTAAAGGCTTCCGCCGAAGTCGTTGGTAATGTTATATTTTCCGTCCGAGAATGCGCCCGCGCCGCCGAAGCCCGACATAATCGAGCAAGTTTTACAGCTTACGCAAGATTTAACTTTTACGCCGTCAATGGGGCATTTGCGCTTGGAAAGCTCGTTCCCGTCCTCGAAAACCGCAACTTTCAGCCCGCTGTCTTTCAGCTCGTACGCGGAAAAAATTCCGCCGGGACCCGCGCCTATTATAATAACGTCATAATTCATAACTGCACCTTATTTCTGATTAACCAAACTTACTATTTTTTTAACTACTGCCGAAATATCGTCACCGACGACGATTTCCGTATCGCATACCTCGCTGTTGCGGTACTCGAAGTCAAGCGACATAATGCGCCTCGTCTTGTCGTCCACGTCGGTGGGCTTTTCTATAATACTCTTAATCGCCTCTTGTTTCTCTCTGCGCGTAAACACAAGCATAGCGCGCTGGCGGTAAAGATTTTTAAGCGTTATCGCCCCGCAAATATCGATGGGAATAACGGCGACTCCGCCTTTTTTAACTATTGGCGAAATATTCTTTTCGCTCGTTCCGAAATGATAACCGCTGTAAACGGTAGTTTCGATATATTTGCCCGCGTTCTTTTCTTTAATGAACTGCTCCTCGCTTATAAAGCGGTAAGAATCTTCTTCCTCGGTATCGCGGCGCGGACGGGTAGTCGAAGTAAGCGGTTTTTCAAAGCCCTTGATTTTGGTAAGCTCGTTTGCGATTTCCGTCTTGGACGAACCCGAGGGGCCTACAAGGCACAATACGCCTCCGTTTGCAAGGGCGGGGAATTTTTCCGAAAACGAATTTCTTACCATTTCGCAGAAATGCAGAAAATCGTCGTAGCTGTTTACTGAAAGTAGGCCCGAAAGTCCCGAATTCCAAGGCTTTCTGAAAAGTACCGGATACGCCGCGCGCGAGCTTGAGATATTGTGCGCGCCGTCGTCAAGCATGATATCAAGCGAAATTACGTCCTTGCGCGTACCCAAAATTATATTTTCCGCGGGAATTTCGGGGAAGTCTTTAATAAGCCTTTCCGCCCTTGCGCTCATACAGCATGCGGGCACGGCGGTCACGAAGAACACGTCCGCAATTTCGGAAAGCTTTTTAACGAACTCCTGCGCGCCTTCGGTTACGGGCTGGGTTCTTACGAATTCGGGGTCGGAATATAATGCAATACGCTCGTCAATGTGTCTGCCCGTTCCGCCCCAGCTTTTAATCTCGTCAACCGTTAAAGGTACTTCGTCGGGGTGGCGCTTATTGATAATCGACACCGCATAGGAATTGCATTCGTAAAGCGTATCGTCCACGTCGAGACCGACGCGAATTCTGTATTTTTTCATAATTCGACCTCACTCATTTCGCTACCTATAATTATAAAGTAACCAAGCCGAATTGTCAACCCCCAAATTGCGCTATTGACAAAACTCCGAGGGTATGATATACTGATATGATTAATTGATGATAAGGAGTAAATATGTTTAAGGAAGCTTTAAAACTCATTAAGAAATACGATAGGATAATAATCCACCGTCACTCTTACCCCGACGGCGACGCACTCGGCAGCCAGACGGGACTTGCGGCAATACTTAAAGATAACTTTAAAAACAAGGAAATTTACGTCGTCGGCGACGTGGCTACTCGCTTGCCCTTTATGGACGGCAAAATGGACGAAATACCCGACGAATATTACAAGGACGCGCTTGCGATAATTTTGGACTGCGGTTCGGCGCACCTCGTCTGCGACGAGAGATACAAAACCGCCGCAGCAACGCTGCGCATCGACCACCACCTTTTCTGCGGAAAGTTCTGCGACTACGAGGTTATAGACAGCTCGTTTGAAAGCGCGTGCGGAATGGTTGCAATGCTTGCAAAGGAATGTAAGCTTAAGCTCTCCCCCGTGTCGGCAACCGCGCTTTATACCGGAATGGTTACGGACAGCGGAAGGTTCGTTTTCGACTCCACCTCCGCCCGCACCTTCTCTCTTGCGGCATTTTTGATGTCGCAGCCTATCGACTTGAACACCCTCTACTACAACCTCTATGCCGAGGACTTTGACGAGATTATAGAAAAAGCCGACAATATGCACAAGATTAAATTCACGGAAAACCGCGTGGCATACATTTACACTGCGCGTGAAGATTTGCCCGCAAATGCCGACGCTGCGCCGATAGTTTCGACGGGGCTTGTAGGGCTTATGCGCGATATTAAGGGCGTGCACGCTTGGGTAAACTTTACCGAAAGCGACGACGGCGTTCACACTGAAATCCGTTCCAACAAGTACAACATCAATCCTATCGCAGTGAAATACGGCGGCGGCGGGCATAAGAAAGCAAGCGGCTGCACCGTGCACGACAAGGCGACCGCAATGAAGCTTTTAGCCGACTTAGACGCTCTTGCAGCAGAGGATAAACAATGAATGAAGATATAAAAAAGAAAATTTTACAGAAGATAGAAAGCTATAAGACGATAATCGTCTCCCGCCATATCCGCCCCGACGGCGACGCGATAGGCTCAACTAAGGGACTTGTAAAGCTTCTGCGCGATACCTACCCCGACAAGAAAGTTTATCTTGTTAACGAAGACTATTCCGACTACCTCGCCTTTTTAGGCGGCGAAGATACCGTCACTGACGAGGTTTACAACGGCGCGCTTCAAATCGTGCTCGATACCGGAACGGAAGACAGAATTTCCAACCGCAACTTTAAAAAGGCGAAAGAGATTATCAAAATCGACCATCACATCGACGACAAGCCTTACGGCGATATCAGCTGGGTTGAAGACTTCCGTTCGTCCGCGTGCGAAATGGTTGCTGACTTTTATTTAACCTTTAAAAACAAGCTTAAAATGTCGCCCGAGGCGGCAACGTACATTTATTTGGGTATGGTTACGGACAGCGGGCGCTTCCGCTACGAGGGCGTAACCGGCGACACTATGCGGATAGCCGGAGCTATCCTCGACTGCGGAGTTAATACCGAAAAGCTGTTTGCCAACCTTTACGTTGACGAGTTTGAAACGCTTAAACTCAAATCATACGTATACGACAACATTAAAATAACGCCGAACGGCGTTGCTTATATTTATATGAGCGAGGCGGTTCAGAAAAAGTTTAATTTAACCTTGGAAGCGGCAAGCGACGTTGTAAGCGAATTAAGCGCGATACGCGGAAGTCTTATATGGCTTGCGTTTATCGACAACAAGGCAAAAGGGCAAATACGCGTAAGGCTACGCTCCCGCTTTTTGGGCGTTAAGGACCTTGCAAACAAATACCACGGCGGCGGGCACAGTATGGCTGCGGGCGCGACGGTTTATTCCGAAGAAGAAATGCAAAGCCTTATAAACGACGCCGACAAACTGCTCGGCGAATACAAGGCAACACACGGAGGCTGGCTATGAAAATTTTACTTACCAATGACGACGGCATTGAAGCCGAGGGTTTAAGACATTTAGTTGAATGGGCTAAAACTAAGGGCGAAGTAAGCGTTTTTGCGCCGAAAGTTCAGCAGAGCGGCAAAGCGCAATGCATTGAAATACACAACGCGTACGAGGTCAAAAAGCGCGATATTTTCGGCAATGACGTTGAAGCGTACAGTGTGGACTCCACCCCCGCCGACTGCGTGCGTATTGCAACGCTTGGAATGAAAAAGAAATTTGACCTTGTAATTTCGGGAATAAACTGCGGACCCAACCTCGGCGGAGATATCCGCTATTCGGGAACGGTAGGCGCGTGCTTTGAAGCGGCGAAATCGGGCTTTAAGGCTATGGCGGTATCCGCACCCTTTACTTCGTTTGATAACGCAGTGAAAAACCTCGACAGAGTATACGACAAAATTCAGAAGCTGAAGATGTTTGACTTAACTGAAATTGTAAACGTAAACTTCCCCGAAGAGGGCGACGAAATTTTGATTACGAAAATGGGTCCCGCGATTTACAGTGACGATTTTGAATTTCTGCCCGGCGATATGGTTGCTCCCCGCCTTGTGTGCCTTTACGACAACACTAAAAATCTCGAACTCGACACTGACGCGGTTATGACGGGGCATATTTCAATTACCCCTCTTCTTTACGACTCGACAAACTTAGCTGCATATAAAAAATTAACGAAAAAATAATTTACAATAAAAAAACAGCCTTCCCTTTCGGGAAGGTTGTTTTTTGTTAGTTTAATTAGTCTGCAGGATTGATGTCAATAGACTTCATTCTTACCTGCTTAGTCATAGTGAACGAAATTTCGTTTTCTGCCGAAGCAAACTCAACGGTTACCTTAACTCCGTCAATCGTAACTGTAGCATCGGGATATGCAGCTTTAATAGTTGCTTCAAGATCGGTAGGATAAGTATTCTTATACGTATCAACCGTGAATACGATTTTGTTTATTCCGTTAAATGCAATCGTAACTATACCGCCCTGATATGCACGAAGCTGTGCTGCATTACCATCAGCGCCAAGATAGTTGCCGTTATTTGCATCTACAGTAGCAGTACCCTTATCAAAAGTTACGGTCATACCATCTTTTGCAAATATCATCTGATCTGCTGCATTCTTAGTATTTGTTGCAGTGCTGAATGCAAGTGATGCTGACTGACCAACAGCGGTGCTTAATGCCTTAACGGTTACGGTAACAGTCTTAGTCTTGGTTGCACCGTCAACGGTTGCTGATACCGTAAGAGTAACGGTTGCGTTGCCGTCTGCTTCCGCGGGACGATTAACCTTACCGGTGTTATCGATTACTGCGGTGTTGTCACTTGAAATCGTAACGCCTTCGGGAACCGTAATGTTGCCGGTAACGGTAGCGCCGTCTGCAAGGGTGAACTTGTCGAGAGCTGCCTGTGCCTTTTCTTCGGGGGTCCTGTTATCAGGTCCCTTTGAAACAATGTTTACGTTATCTGAGCCACTATAAGAAATCTCTGCACCGCTCTTGCTGTGGTTCTGGATAAATCCGCTGAGTACAACCAAGTCACCTTGCGCAATGTCGCCATCATTTTCTAACGCAGAACCGTCTTTAGCAGAAATCGACCAAACTAACAACGAGTTTGCCTGACTTGCACTTGCATCATCTGCAATATACGAGTTGCCATAACGCTTATTTGTGGCATCCCACGAACCCAAAACGGTTATATAGCCCTGAACGTAAACTTGCTTGGGATTGCCGTTTTCGGTCAAATATGCTCCCGCAGTAAGACCTTCCGCAATTGCCTTTGCTTCGGCTGCAGTATAAGGATCTTCTAAAGTACCCTTGGTGCTTGCCTTAGCTACTTTGATATCGATTACCTTATCTTCGTGTACGTCACCGCTGGATATGGTTACGGTAATTTTAACGTCAACATCTGCAGAGGGTTCGGTAATTGTCATCTTGGTGCCGTCAATCGTTACGTTAGTACCCGACGTTACTGCCCAAGATAACGATGCGCCGTTACTGGTTGCGGGAAGGGTTACTTCGCCAGCCGTGTACGTGCTTTCAAGCGTTACCGCTGCTTTTGCTGCCGCTACCTTTTCAGCATCGGTCTTTTCTACTTTCTCTAAATATACGCACTCTACGCTTACGTCGCCTTTATAGGTTACTTCGGGCTGAAGCTTTGAGCCGGACTTGTAATTTTCAAGGAAACCTTTTACCGTGATTTTCTTGCCTTTTACAAGGTCTTCATAGCAAGTAAGGTTGGTTGAATCGTAGTTAATACTGTAAACGCAAAGAGCGTCTGCATCGCTTGAAGTTTTATCTTCGGAATATTCGTCAACGATATAAACCCAGTGTGCGCGCTTTGCATCGGGCGTAGTATCGGTCTGTCTCATTCTGTCGGAGAAGTCGATAAGGTAACCGGTAACGTATACAAGAGTGGGATTTTCGTCCCCGCCGTAATAGCCGTTTGCGGGAAGTCCTTGACAGATTTCAATTGCCTTTGCAACCGAGTACGGATCGTTCTCCGTGCCGGCAGCGTCCTTAGCCTTTGCGGGAATAGTCAGCGTATATGAAAGCTGTTCTTGCGCCTTACCTACTTTAACAGCTGCCGTAAGGGTGTAATCGATAGCCGTCTCCGCCTTGGTAATACTTACGTTGCGAGTTGTATTATCCGCATTAAGCTCGGAAGCAAGCGATACGTAAGCCGAAACGTCGTTGACGCCGACAGTTGCAGATGCAACAGTCCAGTTTACGTCATAATAGTCTTTATCGACCTTTACTTTGCCGAGTACCTTGTAATCAGTGTCGGTAACTTTTCCGGCTTCCGTTCCAAACTTCTCATACTGAGTACGGATAATGGCTATAGCTCTGCTTGCGATATCGGCGTCTTTTTTACTGCTTCCGCAGCTGTCACAACCCGCAAGAGAAGCTGTACAGGTTACGCCCATTGTTAAAGCAAGGGCTGCACCAAGTAATTTTTTCATTTGGTTCTCCTTTTAAAATATATATTTTTTATTTAAAACTTGATTAATTTTCCCTTTCCTTCCCCTTTGCGGGGAAGGAAAAGATTTGCTGTTTTAGTTAAAAAACGCTGTGCCGTCGGGGTTGAAGAAATCCGCAATACGGTAAACTTTAACTTGGTAATTGTTATTGAACTTTTCAATAACGCCTTTTACAGTCATTGTTTTACCTATAAACATATCTTCGGTAATTAAATTGCCGTTTTCGTCCTTCAAAACTTCGGTACGGACGGTTATCGTCGTGCCTTTGCCGTCGGAACAAGTGATGGAAATTGCGCCGTCGCTGTTTCCGCCGTTATCGGTTGTGTAAACCTTTGTAACGGTTAAATCTTTAACGGTTACCGTCGTGCCGAGGATAGCTTCGCCGTAGTTAAGTCTAACCGTGTCAACGGTAATCGTGCCGTCCTCAGCTACTTTTTCGAAGTTGACGTCAAGCTTGCCCGAAACGATATCGTAAGCAGATACTTCGGCGAAGTCAGCCGTGTTATTCTTGCTTATAACGGTCGTATTCGTGTCCAAATCCTCATAAGCATCGTAGGTAACGCCGGAAATCTGGTAGTTTCCGTGGAAATCAACGAAGCTGCCTACTACGCGGACTTCGTTGCCTATCATCAGCTGCTTAAGAATAGGACCCGTCTGGAAGCCGTAATATACCGTCATTCCGAAGTGAACGTCCGCCTCGGCGTCGTACTCTTCGATATATACGGTGTGACTGAACTCGGCTGCTACGATACCGGTGACCGCTACCCATCTGTCTTTATACTCTTCGGGATGGCAGCGAAGCTCTCTCAAGGTTAATTCAACAATGCCGTCGTCGCCGCGGTAATTTTCGTCAATCGTTTCCGGGGGTGAAAATACTTTGAGCTCATGTGCCTTAGCTTGCGCAAGCGCCTTGCCGGCAATCGGGCCGTAGCGGTTGCCTTCGGTATTGGAAGCCAAAGCAAGACCTTCTTGCAGAATTTCAACGTTAAGGTTTCTGAACTCGGTTTCGCCCTTAGGTTTATACCAAATCCAAAGAACGTACCTTGAACCCGTAGAGTCGATATTCCATTTGTCGGTATCGGATTCTACTATAATAGTTTCTGCATTTTCAAGTTTTCCACTCGTAAAAAGTGAAGCCGTTTTACCCCATTTTTCTATTTTACCGGTCGATTCGGGGGTATTTACCGCGATGTAACGCGCTTTGATGTAGCCTTGCGTATCCGCAAAATCCGCTGCGTTATAGCCTGTCAACTTGGAATTCGTTACGGGGTCAAAGTGGGTCGTATCACCGTCGACGGTCATACGAATCGTTACTTCTTGCTTCTTGGTTTCGCTTGAAAGATCAAGCTTAAGCTGGCTTACGTAATCGACTAATTCGTCGCTGGGGTTCGGTTTGACAATGGGGGGATTTTCACCGCTATTGTCACCGTTATCGGGTTTATCCGTGTTACCGCATGCCGCGCCGAATACGGGAACCGCAAGCAGCGCCGCACACATTAATGAAGCTAAAAATTTACTTGATTTCTTCATATTTTAACCTTTTGCCGCATATTCGCATTCGCGGATTGCATATTTGAATGCTTCGTCAATCGTCTTTGATCCTGCAAATACTGCTTGCATTAAAGCGCCGACTTGGTCACGCGCCTTGGAAGAACCCATAAATGCGGGGGACGTATAGTAAGCGTCTTCTTGCTCCATGCAGCGCAATGCCGAGAGATAGTTAAGGTTGTCATAACCGTTAGCATCAGCCATGAAATCTGCATAGGTCTTATTCTTCTGCATTTGTTCCATCTTTAATACTGGAACGTAGCCGGAAGTTGACGAGAAACGAGCTTGGAAATCTATGTTCGTAGTAAGATATTTAACGAACAGCCAGCTTGCAAGTACTTGCTGAGGATCCTTTTGTCTGAAGATACAAACTGAAGGTCCTTGCGAAATTACTTTTGCTTTATAATTTGCATCGTAGTTTGCGCCGGCGGGATTAGTCGTCTGCTTTAACTGAGGAATCGAAGCAATACCTACTTCAAAAGGATATTCGCCTTGAACTCTGTCGGGAGACTGGTTTTTTGCACCCGCGGAGGAGCCGATACACATATAGCACTGCTGAGTTGTGAAAAGGCTTGAAGTATAACCCTTGTTAAGCGTCTGGGTTGTGAAATATCCCTTATTACGCCAATCTTTGAATCTCTCCACAAAGCCGCGGTTCGTTGAATTATCAAAGAGGAAATGATTACCGGATGACGAAGTGTAACCAGAACCGTACTGTTCGCACATAGTTATGAACCAGTTAGCTTCCGAGTCGTAGCCGAGGGGAACGGTTTCTTCCTTGCCTCTGGCAGCGTCTATTTCAAGAATTCTAGCGCAAACCGTTTCCATTTCGTCCCACGTTTCGGGAACTTTGAGATTGTTCTGCTCGAAGAAAGTCTTGTTATAGAACATAACTTCGGTTGATTTCGAGAAAGGAAGCGTGTACATTTGGCTTTCGTCGCCGAACTTGAAGCCTTCATCGTAGTAACCGTCGATGAACATATCCTTTTCTTCTTGGGTAAGTCCGAGGGAAACGTCTTCATATACGAGGTTTCCGTTTTCGTCCTTAACCGCATCGCCCTTAGCGTCTGTCTTTACGCGCTTTACGGTCATATTTTTATATTCACCGTCGGGAAGGAAGCCGTTAAGCGACTGAACTGCGTCGGACTCGTTGAAAAGTGCAACGTGGTCGGGATAGCAATATGCTATGTTGGGCTGGTCGCCGGCTATGATTTCCGTATTGATCTGATCGCGTACGTCGTCGTAACCGCCTACCGCCTCTTCCTTAACTTCTATATTGGGATAGAGAACGTTGAACTTCGTGATATAGCTTTGAAGTACCTTTCTGAGGTCTTGGTTCATCGTGTGATAGAACTTGATGGTTACCCCTTTGCTGGTATCAAAACCGCCCTCGGGCATTACGAAATCAGGTTGTACCGTGGTTTTACCACAACCGGCTGTCAGTGCAAGGCCCGCAGTCATCGTACAAGCCATAACACCCGCCATTATAATTGCGCCTAATTTTTTCTTCATTGATGCTTCTCCTTATTTTGTTTATTTTTTTATTAAAGCCATTTTTTGTTCGGCTATTAACCTTTGATACCGCTTCTTGATACGCCGCGCATGATATATTTGCGGAAGAACAAGAACACGAGGAACAGAGGAATCGTCACGATAACGACTGCCGCCATCTGAGCGGGATAGTCGACCATACCGGACATATCCTTGAACGATTCACCGCGCAAGCCGACGGTTATCAGCTTATGCGCCATATCGTTTGCAACTAATCTAGGCCATATATACGAGTTCCATGAGCCCATCATCTTTAATATCGTAATTGATATCAGCGTAGGCGCCGCAAGCGGAATCATTACCTTCCAGAGGTATTTCAAATCGCTTGTGCCGTCTACCTTTGCGGCAAGATACAGTTCGTTCGGAATCTGCATAAAGTTCTGTCGCAACAGATAGATATAGAACACGCTGACGAGGAAAGGAACGATCAATACCGTGTACGTTTTTAACCAGCCGAAAGACGATACGGTTACGTAGTTGGTAATTGTGAAAAGTTCGCCGGGGATCATCATAGTTGCAAGAAGTGCAGCGAATAAAACGTTTTTGCCTTTGAATTCAAAGCGTGCAAACGCATACGCCGAAAGCACCGTTACTATGAGTGAAAGTATCGTTGAAACTATACCTACTATGCAAGTGTTCAGAAACAGTCTGCCGAGGTTAAGTTCACCGGTAAACGCAACTGCGTAGGACGACCATCTGAACTGCTTGGGCCAAAGAGTCGGAACCGTTGAGTTGTATTCATTAAGCGTCTTTACCGAAGATATAAGCATCCAGTAGAACGGGAACAGCACGATAATCGCCATAATTCCGAGGAAGAGATATAAACCGGTCTGAACTGCAATTTTCATTATCAATTGCTTTTTAGATACCTTGTCTATATCCTTTTCCTTCATTACTTTGGATTTTGCGTCTTGTTCCGCCGCATCTTCTATAACTTCGGGGGTAACTTCTTTTTCGTTAATATTATCCGTCATAAAATTACCTCCTTAATAATGTACCTTTTTCTTACTTACGTACATATTTACCATAGTTACCGCAAATATGATAGCAAACAGTATCAGTGCCGCCGCACTCGCATCACCGTGGTGTTGCGCAGTAATCTGCTGATAAATGTAACCGACCATCGTATTCCACCTTTCTGGTGAACCGGTGGGTCCCATACTGTCGCCGGAGTTTTCATTACCGAATATACCGACAATACTTGAATACTCTTTGAAACCGCCGATAAAGCCGGTTATTATTACGTATGCAATCATCGGGGACAAAAGAGGAACGGTTATGCGCCAGAAGGTTCTGAAACGCGAGGTCCCGTCAATCTTCGCCGCTTCGTAATATTGTTTGTTAACGCTCTGAAGTCCGCCCAAAAGTACGAGAATTTTAAACGGAAGCGCGTTCCATACGATATAGATTACGAGAACCGCTAAGTTTGCCGCTTTTGAAGAATCGGAGTTAACCCAACTTATTCTCGTTCCGCCGAAAGCTTCTATTATACTGTTTATAATACCTATCGAACGGTAAGGGTCGGTTGCTTTTACGCCGGGAATCATAGTGAACATTGCCATAAATACCATACCTATAGCAATCGAGTTCGTGACGTAAGGCAAGAAGAAAATCGTCTGCATCGTCTTTCTTACAAACTTAATCGAGTTGAGTGCAACTGCAACTAAGAGTGCAAGCATCGTTGAAATGGGTACCGTAAGCACGGTGAGGAGCAACGTGTTACCAAGACAAGTCGTAAATCCTTGATAGCTGGTTACACTGACGAAGTTTTCAAATCCGAACGAGAATGAAAACGCTCCGTATTTAAGCTCTTTTGCGTAGGTGTAGCCGTTTGAAAACGCCATTCTTAAGGTGTTTATGATGGGCCATACCGTGAAAATCGCAAGTACTATCAAAGCGGGCAGTAAATATATCCACGCTTTCCATTGATTTTTCTTTTTATTCATAAGCTAACCCTCATTATTCCGTTTTATCAGTTGCCGCGGGCTTTTTAGCAGCGGGCTTCTTTGCGGTTGTAGTCTTAGCTGCGGTAGTTTTAGCCGCCGCGGGCTTTTTAGCAGCGGTTGAAGTTTTAGCTGCTGCGGGTTTCGCTGTCGTTGACTTTGTTGTTGCGGGTTTAGCCGCTGCGGGCTTTTTAGCAGCCGTAGTCTTTGCTGCCGCGGGCTTTGCTTCTGCGGAAGTTTCTGCCTTTGCCGCGGGTTTCTTTGCAGTCGTTGTTTTAGCCGTCGTTGACTTAGCTGCGGGCTTTTTAGCTGCCGTTGACTTCGTTGCCGTAGTCTTCTTTGCCGCGGGTTTCTTTGCGGGAGCAGCCTCTGCGGGAACTTCTTCCTTTACGTCTTCTGCGGGAGCAGCTTCTGCAACCGCTACGGCTTCCTCTTCTTTAACCTCTTCGGGTTTAGCCTCGGTTACAGCTTCGGCTGTAGCCTCTGCGGGAGTTGCAACTGCATCCGCAACAACTTCTGCAGTGTCTTCTGCGGGAGCGTCTGCGGGTTTTTCCGCCTTATCCTTCTTTTTGAAGAGAGATAAGCATTTTGCGATAATTCCCTTCTTCTGTTCGGGAACGACGTTTTCTTTAACCTTGTCGTCCGCTTCTCTGGGCAGAGGTCCGTTATGGTTGACGTACGCTTGACCCTCAGCCGCCATTTCCGCAACGATTTCTTCGTGGAAAGCAATCTGCGAGCCGAAACGAACGCGCTCTTCGGTTTCTTTATTGAAAATAAGTACCTTATGTTCTTTTAAGTTAAACTTAACTACGTTGCCCGCAATATTTCCCATTTCGTCAGCCGAAATTATCGAACGGACAACGGGATTTAACGAGCTTTCGCTTGTGGAAACGACGGAAACGTCTCTTCCCATTACGTCAATACCCGATACCGAGCAAGTCAGCTTGCCTTTCTTATCGAGAATGAAGCCTTCGGGACGGATACCGACGTAAACTTCCTGGTCTTCAACACCCTTGACGTCGAGAACTTGTTCGTCGCCGATATAAAGCTTGCCTTTTTCAACTCTGCCCGAGAACAAGTTGATGGGAGGCGCGCCGAGGAATTTTGCAACGAACAGATTTGCGGGATCGTCGTAAACGTGCTGGGGTTTGCCCGTCTGCATTATTACGCCGAGCTTCATAACAACTATGTAGTCGGAAATGGACATCGCTTCTTCTTGGTCGTGCGTTACGAAAATCGTAGTAATCTGAGTGCTGCGTTGTATTCTTCTTATCTCTTCACGGGTCTGTAATCTGAGGCGCGCGTCAAGATTAGAAAGAGGCTCATCCAAAAGAAGAACGCGGGGCATTTTTACGAGAGCGCGGGCAATTGCGACACGCTGCTGCTGTCCGCCGGAAAGCTCTGACGGCTTACGATTCATATACTCGTTAATCTGAACGAGCTTCGCCGCCTCGTTAGCGCGTTTTAACATTTCCTCTTTGGAGAGCCTGTTTTCACCTTTCAAATTCTGCAAGGGGAATAAAATATTCTGTTGAACTGTCATATGAGGGTAAAGCGCATAGTTCTGGAATACCAAACCTATACCTCTGTTTTCGGGAGAGAGCTTCGTAACGTCGTCTTCGCCGAAGAAAATTTTACCGCTTGACGGTTCCTGCAACCCGCTTATCATATAAAGCGTGGTCGATTTACCGCAACCGGAAGGTCCTAAAAGACCGATAAGCTTACCGTCGGGGATTTCAAGGTTGAAATCGTTTACGGCAATAACTTCTGCGTTCTTGTCCTTCTTGTTGCGGCTTGGAAAGATTTTTGTAAGGTTTTCTAATACAACTTTCATAATTCTTCCTATATTTTTTTATTTTTTATCGTTAAAACGATTAAATATTTTTTGAGTTTTCGACTTCTTCATTGTGTTGAATAGTCTTTCTTTCAATCATTTCATCGG
>CAMWLA010000014.1 GCA_947174975.1 uncultured Clostridia bacterium
GGTCAAAAGTCTTGACATCTTTCGAAAATATGATATAATAATTTTCGAAACTTGCAGTGGCATTCCGCTCTGCAAAAAATTGAAAAATTTTATTATTTAGGTAAATAATAAAGGACGCAGACTCCGTCTGCGTCCAAGAAATGCTTTAATAGCAAAAAAATAATTATGGAGAAAATATGAAGCGGAGAATTCTTGCAGTATTTTGTGTGATGCTGTCGTGTATACTCATTTTTGCGGGCTGCGGCGGCAACAGCGATAACCCCGGCAATAATCCCGGCGGGAATACAGACGACGACAAAGAGTATGAATTACCTTTGGCGGACGGCTGCAAACAAGTTACGGTATATTATAACCGCGCGGCGGGCTATACTAATTGCGACCTTTGGCTGTGGGCGGACGGCGTGCTTGACGGCGCGGGCTACGCGTTCCACGAATGCGAATATGGCGGCAAGGCAATTGTAAACGTGCCGGATACCCTTACGGAAGTCGGCTTCATTATCAGATTGAACTGTCCCCCCGGCAGCACCTCGTGGGACGGCGTAACCAAAGACGGCACCGAGTCGGACAGAAAAATTTCTTTAACCGGCGATTACACTGTTATATACACGAAGTCTGGAGACGCCAACAGCTATTCGAGTAACGACGGAGGTAAAACTCTGGAAATTATAAGATTTTTATCGATGGCGGATATGCAAGATACGACTCATATTAAAGTCACGCTTTCCGACAGTACGAAAATTACAAAAGATAAAGTAACGGTTAAAAAGGCGGACGGCACCGAGGTTGCAGTCTCTTCCGTAAGTGCGGACAACGTCTTGACGTTTGCAACCCCCTTAGACCTTGCAAATTCTTATACGGTTACGGTGGAGGAATTCGGTTCCAAACCCGTCGTTCCTATGACCTATTTCGACAGCAAGGCGTTTGCCAACGAATACAACTACGACGGCGAGCTTGGCGCAATCTATTCGAGCAAGGAAACGACATTCCGCCTTTGGGCGCCTACGGCTGCATCTGTAAAGCTTAACCTCTATGCGGCGGGCAACGGCGGCACGCCTTATAAGGAAGTACCCCTTGCAAAGGGAGAAAAAGGTACGTGGCAGACGACCGTTGAAGGCGATCTGGACGGAAAATATTATACCTACACCGTGAATACCTCCGCGGGCGTTAACGAGGTCGTTGACCCCTACGCGCGTTCGGCGGGACTTAACGGACAGAGAGGAATGGTATTAGACCTCGACAAAACCGACCCCGAGGGTTGGAGCAATACTCCGTTCGACTCGGGTATCGAAAACTATACAGACGCGGAAATCTGGGAAGTTCACGTCAGAGACTTCTCTAACAAGATAACCAATTCACAGTACAAGGGCAAGTACCTTGCGTTTACCGAAACTGGTCTTAAAAACGCAAACGGAATTTCCGTAGGCGTTGATTACCTCAAAAATCTCGGAATAACACACGTTCACCTTCTTCCTTCGTTCGACTATGCTTCTGTCGACGAAAGCAAGGATGGCGGCTTCAACTGGGGCTACGACCCTCAGAACTACAACGTTCCCGAGGGCAGCTATTCGACCGACGCTTCCGACGGTTACAAGAGAGTAACCGAATACAAGCAAATGGTTAAGGCGCTTCACGATAACGGTATCGGCGTGATTATGGACGTAGTTTACAACCATACTTATTCGTCTGATTCCAATTTCCAGAAGATTGTCCCTTATTACTATTATAGATTTAATGCTAACGGTACCTTCTCGAACGGTTCTGGCTGCGGAAACGAAACGGCTTCAGACCGTGCGATGATGCGCAAGTTCATAGTAGAGTCGGTATCCTACTGGCAAAGCGAATACAACCTCGACGGTTTCCGTTTCGATCTCATGGCATTGCACGATCTAACAACGCTGCAAAACGTTGAAAAAACCGTACACACTGTAAATCCCAAGGCTATGATTTACGGCGAGGGATGGACGGGCGGAACTTCCACGCTTGACACAAGCGAGCAGGCAACTCTTGCAAACCTTACAAAGCTTAACAGCGATCTCGAAGGCAGAAAGGGCATTGCAATGTTTAACGATGTTATCCGTGACGGCGTTAAGGGTTCGGTATTCAATATCGATGATACGGGCTTTGCAAACGGCGCAAAAGAGGGAAGCATAAACAGTATTCTCTTCGGCGTTGCGGGCAGCGTTTACGTCCCCGGCGGCGGCACGAACAGCTGGTATTCGGGTGGACCTACGCAAGTTGTAAACTATGTTTCCGCGCACGATAACAATACCCTTTGGGACAGAATCTGCCACGTACACGGCGAGGGAAGCGATACCTTGAGTACGCGCCTTGCAATGAACAGACTTTCTGCGGCAATCGTGCAGACCTCTTTGGGTATTCCCTTTATGCAAGCGGGCGAGGAAATGCTCCGTCAGAAGAAGAACGCGGACGGCACCTATAACGAAAACAGCTACAACTCTTCCGACGAAGTAAACAATATTAGATGGGATCTTTTGAAGGACGGAAGCGAGCAGCTTGCTATGATGCAGTACTACAAGGGCTTAATAGAATTCCGTAAATCGAGCGACGTTCTCCGTATGGTCAACGCGGGCGGCAAGGGTACTATTCCCCGCGCAGTCGTTGTGGATGCAAATTCAAAGGGCAAGGGCGCGTTTGTCGCTGTTACCATAACCAAGCGTGCAACGGGTGAAAAGCTTCTCGTAATCTACAACGGCAACAATAACGCGGTTGATTACACGCTTCCCGACGGCAACTGGAACCTCTATATCGACGGAACCCGCGCGGGCGCAACCGTGCTTGAAAATGGCGTTTCCGGCGCGCAGAGTATTGCGGCAATAAGCTGCTATGTGTATAAGCTTGCTTAAAAGCTTAAAATTAATATTAGGAACTTATGCCCGATAAGGGCTGTGTTTAAAACAAAAAATATTTTTTGGAGGAAAAAAATGAAGTTAAAAAAATTAGCTGCACTCGCTATGTCGTGTGCAATGGTTATTACCGGCGGCGCATTCTTTGCTGCGTGCGGCGATAACAAAGATGACGGAAAAGACGATGGCAAAAACCCCGGCGGCACCACGTCCAACTATGTAGAAGATACCAGAATCTGGTACGCTATCGGTAAAGATACAAAGGGTACCTTGAAAGATTTGGGTTGGGACAACAACGCCAACTCGAAATATGCGTTCACAAAGGACACTACCGTAACCAATGAAAACGTATTTACTCTTACGCTTGACATTTATGCGGGTAACATTAGTATAGGTAACTCATTCAAGTTCCTTTACAAGGAAACGGAAGACGAGACAACAGTTCCTTGGGGACGCCAAGTAGGTATGCAACACCTTGAAGGAATTGAAGGCTCCGACGCTTCTGCAGTTCTTAAAATCGACGGTGAAACGGTATTCACTACTGCAGATGATAACGGCGCATTCAATAATATTCAGCTTGCAAAAGGGCAAGAAGGTACGTATACTTTCACCCTTAAAACAAAGTCAAATACCGACCCCAATCCCGTAATTTCGGTTAAAAAGGAAAAATCTATAACCGTTAACTACGATATGGGCGTTATCGGCGATATAAACGACTTCGGTTCAAGTGGTAGAACTGAGTTAGACGAAATCGTAAACGAAGGCGCAGCAACTACTTGGACTAAAAAGATTGAGATAACCAAAGATATGCTCTACCGCGACGCTGAAGGCGCACTCAAAGAGGTTGAAGAAGGAGAGCACGAGGGCGAAGCTGCCGGCGAGTACGCTGCAGTAGTTATCCGCAACGAGCGCGACGGCAAGACGTTCCTTCCCGCTGCCGGCGAAGGCGTTATCATTAAAGAAGTTGAATCTTTCGGCGGCGACACGTACACTTGCTTACTGTTACCCGAAGGCAAGTACAACGTAGTATTTACCGAAAACATAGCTGAAGACGGCACGATCGGTGGCTCGGTTGTAATCACTGAAAGTGCATTCGATATGTACCTTATCGGTTCGTTCAACGAATGGAAGAGAGCTGATGCTGATTACAAAATGACTGAGCAGGCAGACGGCACTTGGACTGCAACGATAGCGGTTACCGAAAGCAAAATGCTGAAAACGTTCAACGACAAGGGCTTAACTGACAGCGACAAGTTCTCTGCCGGTGCTGACGTTGAAATAACTGCGGGTACTTGGGCAGTTAAGTATGATCCCGATACCAACACGTTCCAAGTTGAAAAGTACGACTACTACCTTGTAGGTACGTTTATGGACGGCGAGGATAAAGTTAACTTCGCTATTAAAGCGGGCGTTACTCCTAAGCTTGAAGCAACCGAAACGGAAGGTATTTACACCGTAACTTATGATTTCAAAGACGTAAGCGCACAGTTTGACTGGATAGGTGCAAACGTTGCGGCTGTAAAAGTCGTATGGGGTACCCAACTTAACGGCGTAGGCAATTTGGATTGGTACGGCGAACCTGAAAGGAATGATAACTTAATGATTAGCTCTGTCGGCGAATGGACGATTACTCTTGACCTTTCGACATACAGAATTACCGGTGTTAAAAAGGCATAATTAACGCGTAAGCGTAAAATTTAAGAACCGCCGCGGGGTAACCCGCGGCGTGTTCGTATTTTTAATATGTTAAATTATATTTTCGATTTGTACGGAACGCTCGTGGATATTCACACGGACGAGCAGTCTGCAAGGTTTAAAAAGCGTTTTGCAAAATATTTCAAAACGATAGATGGGAATACCGATTTCTTTAAGGAGTATTTCTCGCTTTGCGCCGACCTTGCAAAACTCGGCGGCGAAACTTACGAGTTTGACCTTTTACAAGTGTTTGAAAAGCTTGCGGGCGCGGATAAAGCGCAAGAGGCGGCGGAGCGGTTTAGAACGATGTCCACGCGCTACATAAAGCTTTACAAGGGCGTTGCCGCGTTTTTAAGCGCGCTAAAGGCAAGGGGAGCAAAGCTGTATATTCTTTCCAACGCGCAGTCTTGCTTTACCGTAAGCGAGCTTGAACGGCTTGATTTATCAAAATACTTTGACGGCGTAGAATTATCGTCTGATTTCGGTGCGAAAAAGCCCGACGCATCATTTTTTAAACATATGCTTTCAAAGTACTCTTTAAACGTGGATGAAAGTATATATGTCGGCAACGACATATGCGCCGACTTACACGGCGCAAGGGATGTAAATATGCGTTCGGCGTACGTTTTAAGCAATTTATCGCCTAAAAGCGACACGCTTGACGAAGCCTCAAAGACAGCCGTCTTTGCTTGCAGCAGCCATAAGATACTGTTTGAATATTTACTGTCAATATAAAAAGCCTTCCCTCTGCGGGAAGGCTTTAATTATTTATTATCTCTTACGGTGCCGCGTTCGATAAGCTTGCAGTTTATCATAACGTTCTGCGCACGTCTGCCTTCAAGCATATCCTTTATCTGCAAAAACGCCGCTTGACCCAACTTGTCGAATTTCTGCTTCATAGTAGTCAAGTTATAGGACGTGAATTTCAAAAGGCTTAAATCGTCAAAGCCTATTACGGATACGTCGTCGGGTACGCTTTTCCCGCACAGCTTCAAGCCGTCTATAAGTCCCATTGCCATTATGTCGGAACAGCTTATTATCGCAGTGACGTCGGTTTCGCTGAAAAACGTTGCGGCCTCTTCGCCCGATTCCTTTGTGAAATCGCCGTAGTAGACGTAGTCGTTATTGAAATCGATACCCACTTGCGCAAGCCCCAAAACGTAGCCCGCAAGCCGTTCTGCAGATACAAGCGACTCTTTTTCGCCCATTAACAGCCCTATGCGCGTATGTCCGCGCTTGTTTAGGTGTTTTATCGCGGAAACTATCGCGCTTGTATTTTCGCTTGAAACCGAGCCGATAAGGGGAGCGTCGGAAATGCGGTTATCCAAAAGCACCATAGGCACAGTCGTCTGGCGAAGCTGCTTGTATATACGGCTTTTGAAGTTCATTCCGACGATAAAGGTCGCGCTGAAATTGTTCTGCTTTAAAAAGTCGTTTAAAACGAAGTCGTCGGGCTTAGTTGCAACGTAGTCGATAACAACCTCGAAGTTATTCGCAATTGCAATGTCCGAAAAGGCGGAAATCACGTGGCTTAAAATATTGTTGCGCATATCCGTGTCAACCCTTTCGTACAGCGCCAGAATACGCCTCGAATTATTCTCTTTTGCTTTTAAATGATAGCCGCTTGTTTCGGCGTACTGCCGTATGCGCTGCTTGGTGTCCTCGGCAATATCTGTCGCGTCGTTCAAGGCTTTCGAAACGGTGCTGATAGACACGTTCAGCGCTTCGGAAATTTCTTTTATCGTCATAAGTATACTCCGTTTGTTTTTAGACATAATAGAAACAAAGCTCTTGCCGATTTCGCTTATGACTATGCTTAGATTATATAATTATGTAATGTTATTGTCAAGCAATAGTAAATTACCAGAAATGAAAAAATTTTACAAAATATGAAATTTTTTATATAAAATCTATTGACCTTGTTCGAAAACTATGATACAATATTTTCGAAAATATTAGTGAAATTTTCGGGGCAGTCGTAAAGGTATGACTTACAATAGGAATTACGGAATATTAATGCCGATATCGGCTCTGCCGTCGGATGAAGGAATAGGAACTCTCGGCAAAAGCGCTTTTGCATTTGTCGATTATCTCAAAAAAGCGGGGGCAAGCATATGGCAAGTGCTGCCGCTTAATCCGACTAATTACGGCGACAGTCCCTATCAATCGTGTTCGGCAAACGCGCTGAACTATTATTTTATCGACCTTGCGTATCTTGTTCAAGACGGACTTCTGACGGCTGACGAGGTCAAAGAAGCCGACCTCAAAACAGAAGATAGGCGCGTAGACTACGGAAAGCAGTTTACGAATAAAATTGCGCTTTTAAAAAAGGCTTTCAGCCGTTTTAAAGGCGGAAAGAAATTCAATAATTTTATTAAGACGGGCGAATTCTCCGATTTCGCCGTGTTTATGGCGTTAAAGGGCAAATTCAACCACTGCGCTTGGACGGAGTGGGACGAAGAATACAGATTTTACGACGAGGAGCGCGTCAACGCATTCGTTAAAGAAAATGCAAAGGAAGTGCGCTTCTGGCACTTTACGCAGTTTAAGTTTTTAGAGCAGTGGAACGCCTTGAAAAGCTATGCGCACGAAAACGGCGTATCTATTATGGGCGACATTCCCTTATACGTGGCTTACGACAGCGTAGAGGTTTGGAAATACGGCGATAAGCTTTTCCGTATGGATAAAAGCAGAAAGCCGCTCGGCGTTGCGGGTTGCCCGCCCGACGCATTCTCGGACGACGGTCAGCTTTGGGGCAACCCCGTCTACGACTGGGGCAAAATGCGCCTTGACGGGTTCACTTGGTGGAATAAGCGCATTGCCGACTGTTTCGGGCTGTTCGATATTTTGAGAATAGACCATTTCAGAGGTTTCGACAGATATTACGAGGTTGCGCCCGGCGCGCTTACCGCAAGGGAAGGCAAGTGGATGGACGGCCCTAAGGAAGAGCTGTTTTCCGATAAGCTTGACCTAAATATCGTTGCGGAGGACTTGGGCGTTATCGACGACGGCGTAAGGCGGCTTATGAAAAACGTCGCTTACCCCGGAATGAAGGTTCTCGTGTTCGCGTTCGACGGTTCGCCGTATAACGAGCATAAGCCTTCGAATTACACCGAAAATTACGTATGCTATACCGGCACACACGACAATATTCCCATTAGGCAGTATATTGACGACCTTGATAGTAACTCGCTTGAAACTTATAAAAAAGATCTTAAAGAGGAGTGCGAAAAGGCTGGAATAGAGGCGGACTTAACTTCGTCGGAAACAATGTGTAAAAGCGTTGTCCGGCTTGCGTTTGCCTCTAAGGCAAAGACGGTGATAATTCCGCTCGGCGATCTTTTGGCGCTCGGCGGCGAGGCGAGAATTAATCTTCCCTCAACCGTGTCGGATAAGAATTGGAGCTGGCGTTTTATTAAAAGCGACTTTTCAAAGGAAAGCTTAAGCTTCTTGAAGGAATCCGCTAAAAAATTCAAACGTGTTTAATTAGCAATATAATCGCTCGGTTAACTTGAGCGTCTATTATTAAGAATATGGAGGAAAAAATGAAAAAATCAAAGAAAATTCTTTCTTTACTTGCTTGCGGCGCGATTGCGGCAAGCGCAACGATGGGACTTGCGGCTTGTGGCGGCGACAAGGACAATACGATAACGGTGTGGGCGCCCCAGACGCAGCAAACACTCGTTAAAAAACTTGTTGACGATTTCCTTGCGGCAAATCCCGACTTCGGTCTTAAAGTCGACTTCGGCGTATGCGGCGAAGATAACGCGTATGCGAAAGTCAGCGTCGACCCTCAGGCGAGCGCGGACGTTTACGGCTTTGCAAACGACCAGTTGATGAACCTTAAATCTTGCGGAGGACTTTCCTACCTCAGCGACCAGATGGTAAATAAAATCAAAGAGACGGATGAAGCCGCTGCGGTTGAAGCGGGCAAAATCGGCGACAAATATTACGGCTATCCGTATGCTGCGGACAACGGCTACTTTATGTATTACGATAAGAGCGTCGTCGCGGAAGAGGACACAACCAACCTTATGTCCGTAATCAACGCTTGCAAGAGAAAACATAAATATTTCGTTATGCAGATGGAAACCGACGGCGCTTGGTACTTCGGCTCGTTCTTCTACGGCGCGGGCGGCAAGTACGATCTCGAGTGGGACGGTGACGAGCTTATGACTGCTACTTGCAACTTCGACGCTAAGGCAGTTGATATCAATGGCACCGTAAGCGATTATTCTATCGGTGAGATAGGAAGTAGAGCGGCTATGGACGCGGTTAATAACAAAAATGCAGCCGGCGGCTTTATACACGGTAACGACACGGTTATCGAACAAAGACTTAAGGACAAAAACCTCGGCGCGGTTATAACCGGAACTTGGAACGCTTCCAAAATACAAGAGGCTCTCGGCAATAATTACGCTGCAACGGCGTGCCCTCAGTATACAAGCTCGCTTGATAACCACACCTATCGTATGGCTCCGTTCATCGGCTATAAGCTGTATGCGGTAAACGGCTTCACAAAGCACGTAAGCGAATCGCACCGTCTTGCACAGTATCTTGCAAGCGAAACCGCTCAGCAGCAGAGATTCAACGAGTTGCAAATCGGTCCTTCCAACCTCAAAATTCAACAGACCGAAGCGGTTAAGAACAACGTAGCGCTGCAAGCGTTGTTCTCGCAGAAAGATTTCGCGGTAGTTCAGACCTCTCTTCCCGATAACTACTGGTCAGTGCTTAAAACCTACGCGGGCGATATCTATGCGGGCAAGATAACGAATGACAATCTTTCGACGAAACTTGCAGATCTTATAAAGGGTCTTAACGTAGACAACACTTAAAAAATAGCAAATCAAGGGGCAAAGTTTATCTTTGCCCCCGATTGTAATAGATGGAGGAAAACTTTAATGCAACAAGTATCCGAAATGGATTACCTTAGAATGACGGGTTGGCAGAAATTTTCTTACCGCTTTGTCATGTTCTTTAAAAGATTCCCTCTGCTTTTCGTAAACTTTTTTAAGGTTACGCTTCCCCGATTTTTTATTAAAATCGGCTTAACCTTCAAGGAAATGGGGCTTACGATAGGTAGGGCTATGAAATACGGCGACTGGAAAACGCGCACGTCATTTTTGGTGTTCGGTTTTTCACAGCTTATGAGAAAGCAGTGGCTGCGAGGAGTGATGATGCTCGTATTCGAGCTGATGTTCATTCTCTATATGGCTTTGTTCGGCGGTCAGTATTTAGGGCTTTTGGGAACCTTGGGCACCGTCGAAACGGCGACCGTTGAGGACGAATACGGCTTCGGAAAGAAAATCGTCGGAGACAACAGCTTATTAATTCTTCTTTACGGATTGCTTACGATACTGTTTATCATAATATTCGTGTACTTCTGGTATAAGAATATAAAAGCTTCGTACGCTGCGCAAGAGCTGGTGGAAGCAAGACAGCATCTTACAACCGCAAAGCAAGATATGGCTTCGCTTTTGGACGACCAGTATCATAAAACGCTTTTGGGAATTCCATTGGCGGGTTTGACGATATTCACGATTATACCCATAATCTTTATGATTTTCGTCGCGTTTACAAACTACGATGCAAACCATCTCCCGCCCGAAAAGCTTTTCACTTGGATAGGCTGGGATAACTTCTCAAAGGTGTTCGGCGGCGAAATGGCAAAGGCAAGCAAGTTCGGTTATACCTTTGCAGCACTTTTGCTGTGGACGGTAATATGGGCATTCTTTGCAACTTTCTCGAACTATATTCTGGGAATGATAGTTGCGATTATTATTAACAAAAAGGGTATAAAGCTGAAAAAACTGTGGCGTACCGTTCTCGTTATGACGATAGCTGTGCCGCAGTTCGTTTCCCTTCTTTTGATGTCGCAGATGCTTGCAAGGGACGGCGTATTCAATAACCTTTTGATGAACTGGGGCTTGATAAACGACCGTATTAAATTCTTGACAGACCCGACGATAGCGAAAATAACGATTATCGTTGTAAATATTTGGATAGGTATTCCGTATACGATGCTTATAAGCACGGGAATACTTATGAATATTCCCGAAGACTTGTACGAGTCGGCAAGGATAGATGGCGCGGGCCCCGTCAAGGCGTTCTTCAAAATAACGCTTCCCTATATGCTGCACGTTACGGCGCCTTACCTTATAACGCAGTTTATAGGTAACTTAAACAACTTCAACGTCATATTCTTATTAACCGGCGGTAACCCGACGTCGACCGATTTGGAAAGTCCCGCGGGTCAGACGGACCTTCTCATAACGTGGCTGTACAAGATGGTTATGCAAGAAAGCGCCTACGGTATGGCTTCGGTTATAAGTATTCTAATGTTCATAATTACGGCTGTTATTTCACTTATAGTGTACAATAAGTCCGGCTCAGTTAAAAACGAGGAGGAATTTATGTAATGGCTAAGAAATTACGCAGTAAAAAAGCCGTCGAGCGCGGCACGAATATAGCAATTTACGTTATTCTTGCGCTAATAAGTATAATATGGCTGTTTCCGTTCTTCTACCTCGTGATACAGTCTTTAAGGGGCGAAACCGGCACGGCTACGCCGTACTTTTGGCCGAAAGAGTGGACTTTTAACAACTATATCAAGCTGTTTACCGATAAGTCGATTTTCAACTTCCCCAAGTGGTATCTGACTACGCTTATCATTTCGATTTTCGTTACTGTAATTCAGACGATTTTCGTCCTTGTAACAAGCTACGCATTATCGAGAATGCGCTTTAAAATGAGAAAACCCTTAATGAACTTAATGCTCGTTTTGGGAATGTTCCCCGGCTTTATGTCGATGACGGCGGTATACTTTCTTTTAAAGCTTTTAGGCTTGACGCAAGATATGGGTCTCGTGGGCTTAGTACTCGTTTACGTTGCAAGCTCGTGTATGGGCTACTACGTCAGCAAGGGCTTCTTCGATACAATACCCAAATCGTTGGACGAGGCGGCGAGAATAGACGGCGCAAGCAGACATACGGTATTTATTAAAATCATTTTACCGCTTGCAAAGCCTATCATTATCTACACGATATTGACGGCGTTTATGGCGCCTTGGGGCGAGTATATGTTCGCATCACTGATGGCATTCGGCAAGCAAGACTATTACAACGTTGCGGTAGGACTTAAGGATATGCTCGATAAGGAAGTTGCGGATATATACTTCACGCGCTTCTGCGCGGGTTCCGTTATAGTATCTATTCCTATAACCGCACTGTTCTTCTGGCTTCAGAAATATTACGTGGAGGGAGTAACCGGCGGTTCGGTTAAGGGTTAAACTATGAAAAGTAAATTTTTTAAACTTTCCGCTTGCGCTTTGATTCCGCTTACGGCATTGGCGTTTTCTTTGCCTCTTGCCGCGTGCGGTGACGACAATGCGCTTTTAGGCGAAAATATCGTAGACGATAAATACGATAACTATTATCAGATTTTCGTCCGTTCGTATTATGATTCGGACGGCAACGGCGTAGGCGACTTCAACGGCGTTACCCAAAAGCTTGACTACATCAGAGATATGGGCTATACGGGAATATGGCTTATGCCCATACATCCCAGCCCCAGCTATCACGGATACGACGTAACAAACTATAAAGCGGTAAACTCCGATTACGGCACCCTTGAGGATTACGACAATCTCGTTAAAAAGGCGCACGAAAAGGGAATTAAGGTTATAATCGACCTCGTCGTAAACCACACGTCAAATCAGCACCCTTGGTTCAAGGCGTCGTCCGATTACCAGAACGGTTTGGGCGGAGACCCGCAATATATGAGTTATTATACGTGGTCGCCGACTCCGCAGAACCATTACTCGCAGTCGGGAAGGCTGTATTACGAATCGCAGTTCGACAAGAGTATGCCCGACTTAAATCTTTCGAATCTCGCGGTTAGGACGGAATTGGACGATATAATAAAATACTGGATTGCTGACAGAAAAACCGACGGGTTCCGTCTTGACGGCTGTTACTATTATTGCGAGGGCACCGACGACAGTGCCGACTTCTGTAAATTCATTCACGATACGGCCGTTAAGTACAACGAAAACGCCTATATCGTAGGCGAATGCTGGGGCCCCGGCAGAAATACGCTCGAAACCACTTTCTATAAAGAAAACAGCATTGACAGCTTCTTCGATTTCGACGTAACCAACGAGGTCGTAAACGCAATCAACGGTAAGTCGGCAAGCAGAATTTGGCAGTCTATTAACAAAACGTACAAAGCCGCAAACGGCAATATTGCAGCGCCGTTTCTGAGTAACCACGATAACGGCAAGGGAAGAATAGCCGGAAGAGTGGGCCGCGACCTTGACAAAATGAAATTTGCTTACGGGCTTTTGTCTATGTTCTCCGGTAACACGTTCACGTATTACGGTGACGAAATCGGAATGACCGCCGTAAAGAGCGGCAGCGACCCCGATTTGAGAATCGGTATGCTGTGGGACGATATCGCAAACGTTACCGACTCCAGCTCGTTCGGCGCAACCGCTAACCCCGAATATCTTTTCGGTAGCGTAAAGGATCAGCTTGCGGATAAAAATTCGTTAATTAATTACTACAAGCTCTGCAACAACGCGCGCAACGCGTTCCCCGCACTTATGCGCGGCAAGCCCGAGCGTGTAACCTACGACGACTCCGAAGTTATGATAATGAAAAAGACCTACAACTCTCAGACAGTTACGGTAGTTATCAATATGGGCGACGGCGAAAAGAGCGTAGGCGGTGTAGACGGCAAGCTTGCGCAGAGTATCTGTGTAAACGGCAAAATTAAAAGTAAAGGTTCGGCATTGAAGATGCCCGCATATTCAATTGCGATTTTAACTTAAAAGGGGTAAAAGTATGGCAGGATTAAATTTAAAACATATCTATAAGGTTTATCCTAACGGAACCAAGGCCGTCAACGATTTCAATATGGAAATCGAGGACAAGGAATTTATAGTATTCGTAGGACCTTCCGGCTGCGGAAAATCTACGACTCTCAGAATGATTGCGGGACTTGAGGACATAAGCGCGGGCGAGCTGACAATCGGCGATATGATAGTCAACGACGTCGAGCCCAAGGACAGAGATATCGCGATGGTTTTCCAGAACTACGCGCTCTATCCGCATATGACAGTCTACGAAAATATAGCTTTCGGACTCAGACTCAGAAAGCTGCCCAAGGATGAAATTCATAGGCGCGTTACCGAAGCCGCCGAAATTTTGGGCATTACCGAGTATCTCAGTAAAAAACCCAAGGAGATGAGCGGCGGACAGCGTCAGAGAGTTTCGCTCGGCAGAGCTATCGTGCGCGAACCCAAAGTTATGCTTTTGGACGAACCTTTGTCCAACCTCGATGCAAAGCTGAGGACGCAGATGCGCGCTGAAATCGCAAAACTGCACGCAAAACTCAACACGACGTTTATCTACGTTACGCACGATCAGATCGAGGCAATGACGATGGGTACGCGTATCGTCGTAATGAAGAACGGCTTCGTTCAGCAGATAGACACTCCCAAAAATCTTTATAACTATCCCGGCAACAAGTTCGTTGCGGGCTTCATAGGAACCCCTCAGATGAACTTTTTCGAGGGTACGCTCAAAAAGAAAGGCGAGCAAGTCGAAATCAATTTCGACTATTCCGACGCAAAGGTAACCGTGCCTTATTCGATGCTTTACAAGGTTCGTCCTTCGTTCCTTAACGGCGAGAAAAAGGTCGTTATCGGACTCCGTGCCGAAAACGTTTCGTTGGACCCCGCAGTTGTAAAAGCAAGCAAGGCTAAAATCAAAGTCAAGGTTTCGCACAAGGAAGAGCTCGGCAACCAGACTCTCGTTTACGGCGATATTAATATGGAAGGCGACGGTTATACCGAAAGCGCTACGAGAATTATTATCGAAGCCAAGGGCGATACGGAATTCGCGTCGGGTGACGTTCTCGAAGCGGCTCTCGATATCGATAGGGTTCACCTCTTCGATAAGGAAACGGAAGAGAGCATACTTCCGAGAATACCCGAGCATAACTTCGTCGACTGCGACGTAAAGGGAGGAGTATTGAACTTCCTCGGCAACAGCATGCAGCTGCCTCCGGCAATTTCGTGCGTCGACGGCAAGTACGAGCTGTTGATTCCATCAGACGCAATTTCTTTCAAGGGCGACGTCGAAGTAAACGTCGTTTCTTCGGAAAATATCAACGGCAAAACTTTGGTTTCGTTCGAGCTCGGCGGCAGAAGAATGTTCGCCGTTGCGGAAGAAGAGGTCAAGAAAGGCAAAAAGAAAATTTCCGTTGACTTCAAGCGCATTTCACTCTTAAAGGACGGCGAAACAGCTGTCGAAGCAATGCCTATGAACGTAACCTTCAAGGGCAAGCTTATAAAAGAGAAAGTAGTGGAAGAGGTAGAAAAGGACGGCAAAACCAAAAAGGCGAAGGTGGTTAAATTCTTCTTCGGCATTGGCGACGCAAAGTTTGCCGCTCCCGACGATATGGCAAATAAGCTCATTTCCGCAATGGGCGTTAAAAAAGCCTTTACTGAAGAGCTTCGCTACGAATGCACCCCTTACGATCTTAATTTCGACGAAACGGGCATTTCCGCCGAGGTTGTAGATACGGTTGATTACGGCAAAGAAAAATTCGCCGTACTTAAAATCGGCGAACAAACGGCTTATATGCTTGTTGAAGGCAATGCATCGGGCAGCGTACGCTTAGTACCCGCTATCGACAAGCTTGCAATAAGCATCGCGGAAAAAGATATCAGAATTATTTAATAATTTATGCCTACGCTGCAAAGCGTAGGCATAGTTTTTATACACACAATAAAAACGACCTAAATCAATTAGGTCGTTTTACTTTGCAATTTTAAATATTATAACGAGCTGAGAATGGCGTAACCGATACCGCAGCAAATACCGAACGTAACACCGGTAACAGCAAGCGCGATCAAAGCTTTTAACCAAATAGGTTTAACGCGTTTGATTAATACTAATCCCGCAACGCTGAATAAAGCGCTCAATCCGCCGCCGATTGCTCCGCCGACTACGGGAACGATTTCGCATAGCGCAACAACGTTTCCCCAAACCATAATCAGAAGGAACGGAATTATTGCCAAAGCAATTTCATACCATTTGATTTTCGGCGTCAATCTTATTGACTCGGATTCAACTAAAAGGCAAGCGCCTTGAAGGAAATTGCCTTGTACCGTTGCCGTTCTGCCGTCCGGTAATCTAAATTCCTTCTTTGAAATTTTGTTTGCCGCAACGCCGCTTATTGTCAACGTCTTTTTACCGGTCCAAAAGCTTTCTTCGTAAACGATTTCGCCGTAGATTTCGTTTTGAATAACTTCTTTCATCTTCTCCTCCAATAAAGTTTTCTTTTGTATGATTATTATATAATAATTGAATTATAAAGTCAATAGGATAAGAG
>CAMWLA010000015.1 GCA_947174975.1 uncultured Clostridia bacterium
ATATTATAGAGGGCTTGTACAATTACTAAAAGGAAATGTGGATAACTTTATTCATTTATTGCCGGAATTTGTCGAAAAAAGGCGTGTGAAACGCTGTTTCTCACTGATTGTGGATAAAATGTGGATAATTTTTTTGTATAAATGTATTTTTATACCTTTCCACACTGCGTATTGTGGACAACTTGTCGCAAAACTAAAGGACTGACCGCGTTATTGGGTCAGTCCGTTTTATTTGACAGCATGAAGCTTCGGCTGATATAATTACAATACCTATGCTTTTTGGGAGAAAGCTTATGAAAAAGAAATTACTTGTTGCAATTTCAGCTACCGCCGCTCTTTGCTGTGCGTTTTTTCTTTCCGCTTGCGGCGGCAAGAACGATAACGGCGGCGGCAACGGTGAAGAAACCGAAAAATATACGCAAGGGTTGACGTTTGCCGAAAAAGACGGCGCGTACAGCGTAACGAAAATAGGCACGGCGAAAGATAAGGATATAATCATTCCGTCCGAATACAACCAAAAGCCCGTAACGGCAATTGCCGACAGCGCGTTTTTCGGCTGTGATATGACGAGCATAACCATACCCGACAGCGTAACTTCTATCGGCGATATGGCGTTTTACAGATGCGAAGATCTGACACACGTAAACTTCGGCAACGGCGTCACCTCTATCGGAACGCAAGCGTTTTATATGTGCCTCAGTCTCAAGGATATAGCGATACCCGACGGCGTAACCTCCATTGCCGACGAAACTTTCAGCACTTGCAGAAATTTGGCAAGCGTGTCCTTAGGCGGTGTGACTTCTATCGGTAAAATGGCGTTTTACGAATGCAGAAGCCTTACAAGCATAACTATTCCCGAAAAGGTAACCGTCATTGGCGACAGAGCGTTTTTAAACGACATTCTGACGTTTTACTGCGAAGCCGAAAGCAAGCCCGACGGATGGCATACGGACTGGAACTACGGTCTTCACCCTACGGTATGGAACTGCAAGAACAACCAAACGGACGAAAACGGCTACGCATATACGGTTGTAAACGGTTTGAATTATGCCATAAAGGACGGCAAAGCAACGCTTGCAAGCCAGCCCTATAATTTAAGCGGTAATATAACCGTACCGGATACGGTAACCTATAACGGCAATACGTACGAAGTGTCCGCTATAAATCACGAAGCTTTTTTCTATTGCAAAAACCTTACCGGCATCACTATTCCCGACAGCATAACTTTTTTAAGCGAATACGCGTTCAGCCGCTGCAGCGCTTTAACAAGTATAAGTCTTCCGAACACGTTGACCCGTATCAGCTACTCCGCATTTATGGAGTGCAGCGCACTTGCCGATATAACCTTTGACGGCACTAAGGACGAATGGAACAAAATCGAAAAGGCGTCATTCTGGGATGACACTACGGGCGACTACACCGTACACTGCACCGACGAAGATATAGCTAAAATATAATGAATAACAAATTTGTAAAATGGGTCTACGGAATACTGTTCGGCTGTTTCATTGCCGTAGGTTTGGCTATGCTGATTTTCGGGTTCATAAAGCTTGCGCAGTACAAATCGGCAGAAGAAATAGATGCGACGGTAATCTCTGCGGAATACGATTTCGAAAATAGAGAAATAGACGTATCGTTTGCGTTTGAGCTGAACGGCGAACAGGCAACGACGAGCGCGCATTTCTACGGCATAGAATACGTCGACGGCAGACTACCTTATCACAACGGCGCGCAGACAAAGATACGCGTAACCGCAAAAAAGCAAATTGCAGTATACGGCAAAAAGGAAATTATCCTTACCGTCGGCGGAAGTCTGTTTTTTCTGGCGGGGTGCGGATTTTTATACTTTGCCATACTCCGCAAAAGCAACTTATTCGACTTGGCTTGCGATTATGAAAACGCTATGGTCAGCCCAGAGGAGCTGAGCGACGATACCGCCAAATACGAGGCGGTTGCAGACCAATTGAGTAAATTACCCGTCTACAACGCGGAGCGACTGGCAGGCGAAACGGAAATAGCGTACAACCGCTTAACCGATAGGTTGAAAACCTTCACCCCCGCGGAGCATATCGTGTGCAGTCTTATATTAGTCGGATTGATTGCGGTATTCTGGACGGTGTGCAGACTTGGAGTGTTCGGCATTTTCTGCGGACTGTTCGTTTTCGGTTTCGGCGGGTTACTGCTTAAAGCCCTATACGGTACGTATATTAAGATATTAGTGAAACTCGGCAAATTCAGCGAAAAGAAATTCGCGACGGTAACGGTGTGCGCGTTCGAATCGCAAGCAAGCTTTCAGACGGGAAGCCTGTCAAGAAACCATATCGTATTTAAAAAGTTCCGCGTCGTGGCAACTATAGACGGAAAGCGCTCAATAGGATATGTGTACGGAAACACCCCTCCACCGAAAGGGTGCATATTAAAGGTTTTGGTTCGCCCGAAAAAATTCAGAAGATTTATTATAGATAATAATAAAAGCGCAGAGTGATTTCCACTCCGCGCTTTATTTGTATTTATGTTTGACTTGTGAGTAATAAGTATACCGCAACCGCTATTAAGATACACCGCCCACGTAAGGTGGTTATTGCTTATCTATCTTTTTGCCGTATACCGCGGATATATTGCTTGCATACGTCTGCATATTGTTGCAAGATTTTATCGATACGGAATTTTCGTAGTCGGCAAGCTTTTTCAGCTGATCGCGCGAAAGGCGCTGAGGGATATCGATTTCAACGGTTACGTAGAGGTTACCCACGCCGTGAACCGTCTTTACGCCCTTACCGCGCACGCAGAAGCGTGTGCCGGACGCCGTACCCTCGGGAACGTTCAACTCGATAGTGTCGTCCGCGCACGGAACTGTTATTTTACCGCCGAGCACCGCCGTCTTATAGCTTATGGGAACGGTTACGTACAAATCTTTGTCTTCTCTTCTCAAAAGCTTGTGCGGCTCGATTCTGAAATAGATGTAAAGGTCGCCCGCTTCTCCGCCGTTGCCCGCCGCTTGACCGTAACCGCGTTTTCTTAAACTGCTGTCCTTGTCAACGCCCGCGGGAATATTTACGGTGAACCGCGTTTCCTTTCTTAAAAAGCCCTTGCCCTTGCAGTCGGGACATTTATCGGTGACGAGTCTGCCGCTTCCGCCGCAGTCGGGACATACGCCGACTTGAATCGTTCTGCCGAAAATAGTGTCTTGCGTGTATTTAATTCTGCCGCTTCCGCCGCAGCAAGTGCAGACCTTAAACGATGTGCCGTATTTTGCGCCCGTGCCCTTGCACGCAACGCAAGGCTCGTTACGGGTATAGCTGACCTCTTTCGTACAGCCGTTGATCGCGTCGAGGAACGAAAGTCCGATAGTCTGCTGAATATCCGCGCCGCGGTTTTTCTTTTCCGCACCGCCCATTCCGCCGAAGTTGCCGAAAGGCGAACCACCGCCGAACATAGAGTTTATGATATCCTCGAAGCCGCCCATTCCCGAACCGCTGAAACCGCCGAACGGACCTCTTCCGCCACCGCCGCCCATACCGGGATGCGCTTGCTCGAAGTCGTACTGCTTACGCTTTGCGTCGTCGGACAATACTGCGTTAGCTTCGTTTATCTCTTTAAATTTCTCGGCGGCAGCCTTATCACCCGGGTGAAAGTCGGGGTGATACTGCTTTGCAAGCTTTCTGTAAGCCGCCTTAATTTCGTCGGACGAAGCCGTTTTGGATACGCCGAGAATATCGTAATAATTTTTTGCCATAAGTTACCTTATTACACATATTGCCTTGAAAAGCTCAGCTTTCCAAGGCATATATACTTTATTTTTTAGTGCTGTCTGAATTCGGTGTCGTCGTTGCCGTCCGCGCCGCCGTTAGGATTTGCGCCGCCGGCTTGCTGATACATCTTTGCGATTACGGGCTGAATTTCGTTCTGCAACGTGTCGATCGCAGCTTTGATTCTGTCGTTATCGCCCGACTCAAGCTCCGTCTTGGCTTTCGAAACAGCGTTTTCAACGGTTGACTTATCGTCGTCGGAAAGCTTGTCGCCCGCTTCCTTTACCGTCTTTTCAAGGCTGTCTATCATACCTTCGAGGTTATTCTTGTTGTCGACTGCTTCCTTACGCTTCTTGTCCTCTTCGGCGTATCTTTCGGCGTCCTTAACCGCCTTGTTGATATCCTCTTCGGAAAGGTTGGTAGAAGCAGTTATCGTGATATTCGTGCTCTTGCCCGTTCCAAGATCTTTCGCGGTTACGTTTACGATGCCGTTTGCGTCTACGTCGAAAGTAACTTCGATCTGAGGAACTCCGCGCGGTGCGGGAGGAATATCCGTAAGCATAAATTTACCGAGCGACTTATTGTCGCGTGCGAATTTTCTTTCGCCTTGCAATACGTTGATTTCAACGCCGGGCTGATTATCCGCAGCGGTTGAGAATACCTGGCTCTTCTTTACGGGAATGGTCGTGTTTCTCTCGATTAAGGGAGTCGACACTCCGCCGAGCGTTTCGATACCGAGCGTTAAGGGCATAACGTCCAACAAAAGCACGTCCTTAACCTCGCCCGAAAGCACGCCGCCTTGAATTGCCGCGCCGATAGCAACGCATTCGTCGGGGTTGATACCCTTGAACGGTTCTTTGCCGGTAATGCTTTTTACTTTATCGAATACGGCGGGAATACGCGTTGAACCGCCGACCATTATTACTTTGTTAATCTCGTTGTAGTTAAGACCCGCGTCTTGCATTGCCTTGCGCATAGGCTCTACCGTTCTGTCGACGAGGTCAGCGGTAAGAGAATCGAACTTCTGCTTTGAAAGGTCGATATCGAGGTGCTGGGGTGCGCCGTCAACTACCGTAATGAATGGCAAGTTGATATTCGTTGCGCTCATACCCGAAAGTTCGATCTTGGCTTTTTCCGCAGCTTCCTTAAGTCTCTGCATTGCCATCTTGTCTTTTGAAAGGTCAACGCCGGTATCCTTTTTGAAGGTTTCCACAAGGAAGTCCATAATCTTGTTGTCGAAGTCGTCGCCGCCGAGATGGGTATCGCCGTTGGTTGCAAGAACCTCGAATACGCCGTCGCCGATTTCGAGAATAGAAACGTCGAACGTACCGCCGCCGAGGTCGTAAATCATAACCTTTTGGCTTCCCTCTTGCTTGTCAAGTCCGTAAGCAAGCGCAGCCGCAGTCGGCTCGTTGATAATTCTCAAAACGTTAAGTCCCGCGATCTTGCCCGCGTCCTTAGTTGCTTGTCTCTGGCTGTCGTTGAAGTATGCGGGGCAAGTGATAACCGCGTCGGTTACCTTTCCGCCGAGATAGCTCTCCGCGTCCGCCTTTAACTTTGAAAGTATCATTGCGGAAATTTCCTGGGGGGAATATCCGTTGTCGATATTTACTTTATAGCTTTCGCCCATGTGGCGCTTAATCGAAATGACCGTCTTATCGGGCTGGGCAACAGCAAGACGCTTTGCCGCCTGTCCGACGATACGGCTTCCGTCGGTTTTAAAAGATACTACGGAGGGCGTAGTTCTGTTGCCCTCGCTGTTGGCGATAACGACTGGTTCGCCGCCTTCCATTACCGCTACGCAAGAGTTAGTCGTTCCTAAATCGATACCAATTACTTTACCCATAAAAAATACCTCACAAATTGTATTTAAATTATATAGTTACTGCTACTTGCGCAAAGCGGATTACTCTCTCGCTGTTGCGGTAGCCCTTCTTTAAAACTTGTTTAACCGTATTCGGCGCTTCCCCCTCTTCGCAAGGGAAGTTTATAACCGCCGAAGCTACGCTCTCGTCAAAGGGATCGCCGATATTCACTTCGATTTCTTCGACGCCCAAGGAAGCCAGAATCGTATTAAAGTTTTTGATAACCTTATCGATACCCGCGCGCGTCTTTTCGTCCGAAGCCGAATCAAGCGCATAGCCGAACGTGTCGGCAACTGGCAGAAGCTTTAATATCGCGTCCGAAACGCCGTCCGCATACGCCTTCGAAACTGCTTGCGCGTTGCGCTTGCGGTAGTTGTCGTATTCCGCGGAAACCGTGTACCACTTGCGTTTGAAGTCTTCGGCAAGCGCCAAAGCCTTTTCAACTTCGGTAGGCTCCGCCGGCTGTTCGGGCTGAGGCCCGTTGATTACTTCTTCTTCTAAATTTTCTTCCATTCCTACTCTCTTTTAACGTTTTTAGTATATACATTATTAATATAAAACTTAAAAGCCTTACTTAAACAAAAAAGTTACAGATTTTTTAAAAAAATTTTTGCGTGATTTTGCTTGCGCCGTTAATTATTTAATAGCTGTAAACAAATATTGACACTTTTTCGAAAATTTGATATAATAATATAAATGACAAAAAAATCTATCGCACTAAAAATTTTAAAGCAGTACCTTATTATTACGGCGGGCTGTATCATATTTTCACTCGGTGTGGCGCTATTCCTCGACGCGAATAAAATCGCTTCCGGCGGAGTGGCGGGTCTTGCCATTGTTTTAAGCCATATTACCCCGCTTAAAATGACGGGTATCTGGATAATAATTTTAAACGTACCGCTGTTTATTCTAGGCGCGGTTTCATTCGGCAGAAACTTCATTATATCTACGCTGTATTCAACGGTTGTATCCTCGCTTTTAATCGAGCTTTTGAACTTCCTTTTAAAAGCCTACCTTCCCCTTACGGACGATATAATTATCGCAGGCGTAGTCGGCGGCGGACTTATGGGACTGGGTCTAGGCGTCGTTTTCAAAGCGGGAAGCACTACGGGCGGAACGGATATTTTAGTCAAGTTTTTAAGGAAGAAATTCCGCTATATCAAGACGGGCGTAATTTCACTTATAATAGATTTGATAATTATAGGCATTTCGTTCATTTTCTTCAAGGATTTCAAGCTGACCTTTTACACCGTCGTTTCGCTTATAATTACCACCGTCGCGCTCGACTGGGTGCTGTACGGAACCGAATCGGCAAAGCTTGTATATATAATTACCGACGGCGAACACGCTACTCTTATCTGCGATAAAATTTTAAAGGAGCTTGACATAAGCGCAACTTATATCGACGGCGAGGGCGCGTATACCGGCAATGAAAAACGCATAGTTATGTGCGCGATAAAGAAAATGCAGTATCCAAAGCTCTGCGACTATATCCACGAAATCGACCCCCGCGCGTTTACGATAGTAACTTCCGCCAAGGAAATTTACGGCGAGGGCTACAAAGACCACAAAGACCACGAGCTATAACAAGCCTTACGCTTGGCGTTGTATCTTTATAGCGTTAGCGTATAACACACTAAACACATATCAAACGAAAAACGCCGGGCGGATATATCCGCTCGGCGCGATATTATTAATTAACAAAATTTTAAAGCAAATGTTTTCTTATTGCCTTTATAGCAGTGTCGGCGATAAGGCGCGAACCGCGGTGCGTCGGATGAACGCCGTCCAAAGAATACTCGGTATAAGGTATGCTGAGGGCAAGCCCGTTGAACATTTCGTCGTAAGCCACAAACTCGTCCGCAAGAGAACTTGCGACTCTGTCTATGATTTTCAACTCGTCGTCGAAAAGCTTTCTCATTCTGCGCTTATCGGGCGCGGGAAGCAAAAACGGTTCAAGGAAAATGACCGTAATGCCCGCTTTTTTGAGGACGGTTAACAGCTCGGTCAAGTCTTTTTCAAACTGCTTGAAGTTAAGTTCTTTTCCGCCCGTGAATTTATGTATGATATTGTTTATGCCTATCATTATGACTACGGCGTCGGGTTTGTGTGCGATAACGTCGGTTTGAACGCGCGCAAGCAGATCGCTGACTTCGTTGCCCGATATACCTTTATTTATTAACTCGATATCGGTATCGGGGTAAATGGGGCGAAGCTTGTCCGCAAGAATTTTTACGTAACCGTTTCCAAGCGACGTTTCGTCGTTACGGTCGCGGTCACAGTCGGTAATTGAATCGCCGAAAAATATAATCTTCATCTTTCCTCTCCTATCTGTAATTATTTTACCATACCTCGTAATTTTATGCAACAATTAGGAATAAATTTATTTTTGAAAAGCGTGAATTAATGCTTTGACAAAGCCGTAAAAGTGTGATATAGTTTATAAGTCGTTAAAAATAATAAATTACTTTGAGCGGAATGCGGATGTACCCAAGTGGCTCAAGGGGCGCCCCTGCTAAGGGTGTAGTGCGGGAAACTGCAGCGTGAGTTCAAATCTCACCATCCGCGCCAATAGAAAATACCACTATATATAGTGGTATTTTCTATTATTTTAACACAATATCTTGTGTTTTACAAGTTTATGGCACATTTATGGCACATTTTTAATTAAATTATACTTTCCCCGTGAACATTGTTAAAACATTTATATCCACATTAAGGACTTGCGCGATGCGTTCAAGCATATCATCTTTAGGCGTGCGTTGACCGTATTCATATTTTTGCCAGCTTTGAACCTTAATACCCGCTTTTTCAGCGGCTTGCTCTTGCGAAAGCCCCGCAGCAAGCCTTGCATTTCTAATAGCTTCGGCTTGACTATTATATTTAAACTCTTCGCCGTTCTTCATTTTTATAGTGATTTCGACAATCATATAATCCTCCAAAATATTGACTTTGTTGTTGTTCTTTGCTATAATGACAATTGCTTGGGGAGGTTTCCCTCCCCTTGCAACTGCCGACCTTACGTTTTGTCGGTAAGCTTCGGCTCTTTGGTTTCCTTTGTAGGTTTTAATCGAATTGTAATGCTGGACACATTTGCGGTATCGATTAGCACCTTGAGGACTTCTACCAAAGAGTCTTTTTCTTTGTCGCTCATTCTTATCACCTCCTTCGTTCTTTGTGATTATATTATAACACACATTTTGTGTGTTGTCAACTATTTTACACACATTTTGTATGTTTTTTATAAAAAATTTTAAAAATTAATTCAAGTTAACTGAGCATCATACAGCACTAAAAATAAAGAAAAACGGTAGCGCAAGTGCGTTACCGTTTTTTTTGTTAAGTATTGTTTTTAATTTTTTCGACCATTGCGCGAAGCTTGTCCGCTTCCGTATCGGTCGACTTACTGCACGAGTCTTCCACCGTATCGCTCGGTTCTTTGTCGGGCGGCTTTTCCGCCACGCCGAGAACAACATCGTCTTGCTCTGCATTTGACTGCAAATTTTCATTCGGTAAGTTCAGAAACATTTCCGCTTCCGCAAGAACGTCTTTCACAACCTCTACCACTTCGTGGACTTTAAAGCTCTTCGCAAGCGACCGAATAACCCTCATTGCAAATTTTCTTGTGGGCTGAAACAACAGCAAGTATAAAAGCATTGTTCCCACACTGAAGCAACTGACGATTAATATAAATTTTTCGTCAAATGCTAATTTGCAGAATTTATCCAGCCAAAGATATAAGCCCGCCGAAGCAAACAAAATTGCCATTGGCGCAAATATGTATTCCTTAACATTACCAGACAAATCGCGTCCGCACCTTTTTGCAATAGCGGCAACGATTTGTTTAATGATAGACGTCAGCACAACAGAAGCGAACGATATTGCCGAGCATACACTATACAATAAAATTTGTTCTTTCACTTTTTGCCTCCTATCCGCCTACGGTGCTATCTGAAAACATCGCAAGCGTTTCTTCAAGTTTCTGACGAGCTTCACTAAACTTCGCATCTGACTTTGCTTTCATTTCGCGATAAAGTTCGTCTTTCTTTGCCGCAATTGCAGCGTCGCGCTGTCTTTGCAGCGCTGCGATACCTTCGTTGCATACAGTTTCTTGCTCTCTGCGATAGTCGTCAAGAGTCGAGTTGTTTATCTTCGCCCACTCTTCTTGCTCAAACGCTTGCTTCTCCGCATCCAGCTCAGCAACCATATTCTGCAATTTACTTTCAAATGCCATTAATTTCACCTCCTTAAGTTTATTAAATAGAATTTAGTTAAAATAAAAATTCCCACGATCCCCGCCTCGTCCAGAACGCTTTTCCCTACGAACCCTACCCGAAGGTCAGTGAACGCTTTTCCCTACGAACCCAGACTACACCTAATTATATTTTTATTTCAGATTTATCTTTATTGTTTCAGTCATAATTCTTCCCGCCACTTCCCAAATTCCTACAGCAACATTGGAGAGCAATTGTCTTGCTTCTTCTCTTTTAGATTGGCGCACAATTCGAAAGTGCCTAATAACCGTACTCGGACATTCAAACAAAGAATTATCTGTTCTCATTAATATTCTTCTCGTGTAATCATAAAACTCTTCGTTTAAATACAAATAGATAGTGTAAGCTTGATTTTTATGTATAATATCGATTTGTTCTTTACTTAATTCAAATCCGTCTATGGCTCTGAGCCTACGCCCGCGGGCATATCGTCTTGTCGGACTATTATAATTTCTACCTCGCTTATACAGTTGATGATTGCAAATTTCTAATTTGTCACCTTCACGTAAAACTTTGTTCGGGTCAAAAATTTTAAAGTTCAAATTCACCTTAGCTCTATCGCTATCAATACTAATATTAGTTAGATAAAGGTATACTTCCTCTTCACTATTGCCGTTCTGAGCTCCTCCCGCGGATTCTAAAATGCAAAGTGTACGATTAATGTCTTTAATACCGGACGACGAGTGATTAAAGGTACCTATTTCTACTTCGTATACACCTTGTTCTGCAACATAAAGTGCATCTTGCCGCAAAGCCCCCGAAGGTCTTAACAAAAAGCTTACCGATAAACTTCTATTGCTTTGCAGTGTTGCTTGCACAATAATTTGATACTGCGTATCTGAAATAGGAACACCAGAAACGAAAAGCGTTTCCGGAGCGGTAATTTTAACACGGATACCGCACATTATTATTTCACCCGTCGAAATGCTTATACCGTTACCGGCAGCAGCAAGCTCACACTCAGAAAGTACACCTTTCAGTATCCCGTCGCACCCGCCCGCAGTAAAACGGTTAAAAGCTCCGCCGTCGACGTTTTCATTATCTATTCCGTTTTGTTCTAATACTTTGTAAGACATAAATTTATTCCTTATTTAATCGGCGGTGCTTCAAAGCCGAAATAAATTTCTGGTGCTGTAATAATTGTTGGAGTTAACGGTATTATAACTTCACCGTTAGTTTTTACAGTTACTGATACGGAAACTATCATTCCATTCGATGCTTGCGCCGGATAACTCATTTGATATTCATTTTTAGGTCTGAAATTAATAGGCAAATTGCATATTACTTCGGTTTGGACAGCAAGAGCATTCACCGTAAAAGTTACATAACCAATTACGTAATTCCCTTGTCTTGTTAGGGAGTAATTGCGGATACGGTATCTCTCCGATCCCGTAATTACTCCCGACCTAAAACCCAAATTAGTTAATCGCTCCTCAATAGTACCCTTTTTAATATCGTAACCTTTTAACGGTTGTCCGCTATACTCTATGGCATTTACAACCTTTTCCACGCCAAATATATTTCCGACTTGTGTAATGAATTTATACAAAACTAAACGTGCAATACCGTTAGAATTTTTCGTTAGATCGTCGCCTTCTGGAACGTCGGGATAGTCTGTTATTGAAGTCATTAAGTCTATTTTTGCGCTACCGCCGAGAGACAGATTAACTTCGCAATAAACCGTGCAGTATTTACGTGCTGTATCCGACGAAGAGAGAGTTACATCCCAACCGTTGGAATCTACCTCAACTTCCCAACCTTGCAAGTTGATGACTCCACTGTTCAACGTAAAAACATTTCCGTTTACCGAATGGCGCAACTCTGCACCCTTACCTTTAACGTAACCGTTTTGTCCACCGTACGCATAGCGTATCATTCTCGCATCATCCCGATTAGTTATATTGGGCGTATCGCTATTTTCACGAATAAGCCTTACAGACATTTTTCACCTCTATAATAAAAATTGTATTCCCGTAAACCGATAGCCGATTTGTACTTTTTTAAGTCCCGCAGAATCATAATGCAACTCACCGCACGGCAGAGATTTGTACACGGCTTCACCTCGACGGACAATTATATTAAAGCGCGTTGTAAAGTCGGCTTGAATACCTTCAATTTCGATATTCTCGTTATACATACTGTCAGTCAAGAGTTCGAGAGCTTCGCGCGCAGCTTCGTCAATAAGGCTTTGCACTTTGTTTTCTTCGTCCGTTTCCTTGACGACGATTTTACGTTTTATCGGATAAATATCACGCAATGCCGGATTGTTCGTTATTTGATTTTTTGAATTTAAAATCCACTTAATCTCTTTACCGTCTTCCTCTTTCGTGAATATTTCTCCAGTGCTGGTATTAAGTACATAACCTTGAGTTTCATTTACATCTGCTATCCACTTACCGTAATTTTCAACGCCGAGTTCCCACAACCTAATACTCATAGGAATTTGCATTGACGCACCGATATGAAATACAACTTTTTTATTGACAAGATCAACTTCACCCGTCATAAACAAAGCGTAAAATTTTAGATAAGGTGCAAACACGTCTTCCCACACATTTACGGCGACAAAGCTTTCACCCGAAGGGATTAGATTATCAAAGGGAATATTGGCAGCGCCGCGCTCAAACACAAGCTCACACTTAAAGCTGTTTTGATTTACTTGTTTATTCCATTCGTCGAATACGTATTGTAAGTATTTATTTACCGAAGTAAAAGTCTTAGGAAATTCAAGCAGAACATCGCTTTTTAGCATCGTTTTTAAATCGGATCCCGTAACTTCCGTTTGATTAGACGAGTTAAGCTGCGGAATACCGGCAAGACAGCCGTAAATATAATTGCCTCTGTCGTTTTTTACAACAATAAAAGTCGGCTGTATGTTTTCCGTAAAAGCTTCGCATTTACACGTAAGTGAATCAAGATCCACTCCGCGCAGAATAAGCGAATAGCTTGCGTTATCAACAATGAGTGACGCATTGTTTTGCAAGCCTTTAAATTTGTTGTCGTAAAACGAAATAATCATAGTGCGTACTGTCTCCAAGCGCCTACAAGATATCCAGTATCTGATGCATCAAGGTTGATTGATACTTTGCTTTTACCGCTCTGAGCAAGTAAGAACGTATCTTCGCTCGGATCGGCGTACGCCGTCCAATCCGTAAACGAATTCCCGTCAAAGAACCAGATTTTTTTCGTAACGCTGTTAATTATCAGAAACTGCCCGTCGGTCATATTAAAATCTTTAAATCTGACGGTGCAGTACTCTTCGCCGTCTTCGTTTAGCAGTGATACGGACGGATTAGTTATACTACCGTAAATCGTTACCGTGACGGGTATTTCAGCAAGATAAGGATTATCTATTTCATTATTTTCTACAACGCTTCTACCGTAACAGTACGGATATTTATAGGGATAAAATTTTCCCTTTGAAGAATACGAAATACGGATGGTATTTTCTATATTTGAAAAAAACGGAGTTGTCGGCGTAAACTGAGCAGCACACGACAGATTGTTGAATTCGTCTTTCTCTGTCCTCTTTAAGTCCGTGACCTTACCTTCAGTGTAGCGCACATTAACGCCGTCCGAATACTCCAAAGCAAGTCGTTTATCTGGAAATGAATACTTTTGCAACCACTGCGTAAGTATCAAAAATTTTTCATAACCGCGTCCGATAAGATTAACAGTCAAATTTATTGTCTGCTTTTCTTGCATAACTTTGGTTATAACATCCGATACGTCCCCTTCAAGCTTAGAAAGCTTCAGCTTCCAGCCAAGGCCGCTTAAACCCGTAACGTAATCAAGCGGAAATCTGTCAGTTATTGAATTGTCGATATCAAATGCAACAAATGCAAATGAACGCATTCCTACCTCCTTGACTGCGCGAGAGTTGCTATCTCCTTACTTACCGCCGCCGCTATTTCTTCCGCAGTTGCGTTCGGTTCTGTAACGTTTATCGTAATATTGTAGCTACCGTTATTAGAATAGTCGGCGTAACTATTGCCGCTGCTTCCGCTCAATCGCGGTATGTCATAATCGTAAGCGTCGGGGTTGTAAGCCGTTAACCCTTCTAAATTGTCCGCGGTAAAATCTTCGGTATCGGGCAATAAACTGTCCTTGGCGGCATTTATTGCGGCAAGTCCGGCTACGATACCGGCAGCGATGGCGCCGATAGCTATACCAAGCGACCACGACGAGTGAAATACGGTAACCGCCGCTGCCGCGACTAAAGCGGCAAGCGCAAGACTTTTCAATATCTTTTCAACAGTCGACATATTTTTCCAATTACTGATTATATCGATACCAAGCGCCGCTGCTCCGGCAATTGCCGCAAAACCCGCCGCAGTTCTTAGCTGTGCCGCATTAAAAGTTTTGAACAACTTGATAAGCGCGGCAATGCCGGTTGACATTTTACCTATTATAATAAGAGTAGGCGCAGCCAAGGCAAGAATGCCGAGACCACCGACGATAATATTCTGCATTGTAGGGCTTAACCCTTCAAACCATTTGCCAAGCTTTGTCAATGCTGGAATTAACGTCTTTTCTATTAATTCAACAGCGCGTTCCATAACGGGCGCGAGCGCAACGCCAACTTGTGCTGTTGCATATTGAACCGATTCAGAAAGTCTGTAATACGTGTCGTCGAGTTCGGCAAGCGCGGCAACTTGTTCATTAGATAAAGAGGGCATTGCCGCAAATTCAGCTTTAAATTTCTTAATCGTTTCTGTACCCGTATTTATGTAGGGCAACATTTCAGTTGCGATCTTATCACCGAATATTTCGTTTGCATAGGCCGTCTGCAGAGTTGCATCTTTAACGTTTGAAAGTGCGGCAACAATGCCGTCAAACATTTCTTCTTGTGTCTTAAACTGATTGGGATTTATTCCTAACTCTTGTAATGCTTTAGTTGCATTGTTAGCGGTTCCAGTAGACAAGTCCGCCATTGCGGATCGAATCTTAACAAACGACTTTGTAAGAGTATCAGAGCTCACCCCGCACTGTACGGCAAGATACTGCCACTCTTGAATAGTTTCCGCCGATACGCCGAACTGTAAGGATAAATCATCAATTTCCGCGCCGAGCGTTGCTGACTTTTTGGAAATCGCACCCATAGCGGCAAGCACGCCACCGGCGCCAAGCGATAAGCCTTTTAACGACTTGCCCGTACTTTCTGCCTTGTTGCCTACCTTTTCAAGGTTCCCAAGCACCTTATCCACGGCAACGTTATTCAGTTCTTTAAGACTATTTCTAAGGTCTGTGGCCTTTACTTCAGCTTTTGCAAGCTCAAGTTCAAGTGCTGAATAGTCAGCTGAATCAACCTTACCCGCCTCTTCAAGTTCACGCAGTTTCGTCCTAAGCGCATCTGCCTTTGCTTCAGTTTTTTCAAGTGCGGCAGTATACTGCTTTTGGGCTTGTACGAACTTCTTCTCCGAGAACTCCATTTTAAGGCTTTTGGAAAGATTGTCTGCCGTCTTCTGCGTGGTATTAATTTGTTTGTCCGCTTGCCTTAAGCTATTAATAAAATCTTTTGTATCCCCGCCAATTTTGACGGTTACGCTTTTAGCCATTTTGTCACCTTATAACGCATCGAAGTCTTCTTCGGTCGCGGCTGAAATCGAATTTACGCCAGCTGCATTCATACGCTCCCTTGAAACGCGCTCGAGATACTTTTTGCACGCATCTATCCTTAAAGAACAAACAAGACTGAATGCATCTATCACGTGCAATGGTTGCCAATTAATGCCCGCTTCCGCAAGCTCTTTTATGTACTGTAATGATAGCGGCATCGAAAAACGCTTTGCATTTGACTGCAAATTACATTTTTTTAAGTAGTCAATAAGCGTCTTCCGATGCTCTCTCAGTTTTTTTCTGCTGCAGAATTTAAAACCAGATTGAATATTTCGTCAATCCGCGCAAGCAAAGATTCGGTGAATTTGAGATTTGTAAAATCAAACATTTTAATAAAGCTTGTAAAACTCATTTCCGTTTCGAAAAAACAATATATCACTTTCATTTTCGAAAGGATAATCGCGGCGCTTTTAGATTGAAG
>CAMWLA010000016.1 GCA_947174975.1 uncultured Clostridia bacterium
CCCTAATATACCTATAAGTCCTTCCGGAGAAGTGTAATGATACAAATTTCGATTAGTTTTATATTTTAATTGCTCTGTTACCTTTTCACTAAATTGTTTCCATTCTTCGGTTTGTGAGAAAAAGAAAAAAAACACAATTAATACTCCTCTTTAGTAGACAACTCTTTGTCTTAATTTTTTTTATTCCCAGCATAATTTATAAGATTATCGCAACCTTTAATTAGCTCATATTCCAAATCTTTGTATTGAAATGCCATAAAACTACACGCACGTATTTCTTGTATAACATCACCCCGTACTTTATTCGCTTTTTTATCATCATCGGCATCAATATCTCGATTTCTAATAAATGCATTCGCCAAAGTATTACCAGTTTTTGAATTGCTTAAATATTGCTTCAAACGATCTGCTATACTTCGTTTACCTGCATAGGCACTGCCAATATAAATAACATTATCATTTTGAAGAATTACATAAACACCAGGAAAAGAGCATTTGGCTATATCCGCTTCTTTATCCATTGAACCTTCTACCATTTTATTAACTTCAACATTTTTATCTTGAAATAAGTTCTTGAAATCTTCAAGAAATTTATCTTTAGTCATAATTTAACGCTCCGCTATATTATCTCAAAATGCTTTAATGTTTCTTTAATTGCCTCTACCATTTTCGGTGTAGGATGCGCTCTTGGTCTTTTTAATTCTTCTACTGCATTTGGTGCGTCGTACATAGGTAAACCTAAATCTCGCTTGACTTCGGCTATGTATGCCGTGTGGACTTTGAAGCCATAATTTTTTCCAATATAATTTTGTATCCTCTTATAAGTTACTTTCTCTTTCGGTTTGCGCTCTTCTGCACGTTTTGTAACTTCTTTCAAAGATACTTGCCCTTCTTCCTCGCCGAACTCAACTTTTACGTTGATATGTCCGTCCGGTTTTTTGTGGGAAAGGACAACCAACGTCTCGCACCATTTGGTTTGAGGGAACATATCGAAGGGGGTTATGCTTTTAATCTCGTAGGACGATGCCGGGGTATCGCACTTTACAAGCGCGCCGCACCTTTCCTCAAGCGTGCCGACGAGCAGCCCCAAATCGCGGGCAAGGGTTGCGGGATTGCAAGAAACCAAAATAATTTTGTCCGCGTCCGAATTTTTAATAGCCGTAACCGCGCTTCGCTCCATACCCTTTCTCGGCGGGTCGCAGACGATTAATTTCTTGCCGCACGCAGCGGCGAAAACCTTGTCTATCTCCTCTTCAACCTTGCCGCAGATATTGAACATTTTATCTTCGAGTCCGTTTTCCTTTTTAAGCTCGTCCGCGCAGCGCGAGGCCTGTTCTACAATTTCAATGCCGTAAGCCTTACCGCACTTTCGGGCAAGCATTGCGGTCAGAAGTCCGCCGCCGCTGTACAAGTCGAGCGCACAAGCTCCCTCTTCCGCTTCGTCAAGCACAGCCGAATAAAGCTTTGTGCGGACGCCGTCGTTAACTTGCAAAAAGGTATTCGCACCCGCCTTATATTTAATGCCGAACTCCTCCGCGCCGAAAAACCCGTCGCCGTGCACCGTATACCAACGGTCGCCAAAAATCGCGTTAGTCCGCTCCGCATTAATATTCAAAAGCAAGGTAAACTCATTGAACTTTTCTTTGAGAATTTGGGCAAAAGGCGCTAAGTCGATTTTCTTCGTGCAGACGAGCGCAAAGATAAATTTACCCTTTATTTCGCGCACGACGATATGCCGAAGCTCGCCCTCGTTTTTCTCTTCGTCGTAACCGCGCACACCCGACAGCGCAAACTTTTTCACTGCGCAAATAACGTCTTTAACCCACTCGGCTTGAATGTCGCAGTTATCGATAGGAACTATTCTGTGACTGCGCGGAGCGTAAAAGCCCAGTACCGTTTCGCCGTTTTCGTATCCGATAGGAAGTGCAAGCTTGTTACGGTAGGCTAACCGTTTTTCGCACGCCACAGTATCGTTTACGGGAAAAGTAATTCCGCCGATTTTTGAAAGCGCGGAAGAAACTTGGCTGCGCTTGAATTCAAGCTGGGCGGGATAGCTCATATGCTGTAAATCACAGCCCCCGCACTTGCCGAATACGGAACAAGGCGGAACCGCTCTGTTTTCGGACGGTTGCAATACGGAAATAAGCTTGCCGTAGGCGATATTCCCCTTGACCTTCAAGACCTTGAATTTTACCCTTTCGCCGACAAGACAAAAAGGCACAAACGCCGTTGTGCCCTCGATTTTTATTATTCCCTCGCCGTCGGTTCCGAGCCCCTCGACAAGTCCTTCATATTCTTCGTTTTTATGTAACATATCTTTTTAACAGCCGTTGCCTATGCCCTCGCATATAAGCGTACATATACCGTAACAGCAACCCTCGCAACACGCCTCGGCGCAAACGTTACCCGTTTCACCCATTTGGTGTTTTCTGACCGCGCTCTTGTATTCTTTGGTTTTGGCAAACTCCTCAAGCTCGGCTAATTCTTTTTTATAGTCCTCGTTGTCGGGCTCTTCCTTGATAGCTTTTTTCAAGTATTTGCGCTGTTCGTTATACCATTTACGCTCTTTATAAATTAAGCTTTGAAGATAATATTTTCTTCCGCTCTTATTACGAACTTTATATAAAAGATCCTGTGCCTCGTCAAGCCGTTTCCATGCTATGTAGTATTCCGCTTGTTCAAGCGGGCTTTTTCCCTCAAGCAAAATTTCGACAGTCTCATCGGGAAGTTCAACTCTTCCGACCGACTGCTTCTCTTTCTCTTTTGGTTCCCCCTCAACCGTTTGAGCGGGTTCCTCTTTTATTTGCTCATCATTCTCTTCCATAGTTATTTCCTAATACGGTATACGAGTTTATTCACGGTAATCTGAGTTTTAAATATGAGATAATCGTAGGGGAAGAATATAAGCGTTCCGCCGACGAATATAAACCAGTAAACGTATCTGTTTACAAATTCATAGAAAGAATTGTCCGAATTTGCCCCGCCCAAAACTCCGCCGAAGACGAGAATATACGCCACCCAAAGCGTAAAATCGAACCAGACGGTTTTTACGGCAAGCGCAATCCATTTATTGATATTGAATTTTATTTGCAGTGAATTTACTAATGGGTGAAGTCCGAAAAACATTACAAACGGAACTAACTTCCAGAACTGCGCCGCCGCACCCATAACGATAGCAAGAATTACCGTTCCGAAGTAAGCAAGCGCACCGCCGCGGTAAAACTGTTTGGAAAGGGGAACCATTAAGGCAAGCATTGCAAACAGATACCCCGAAGCAAGTAAATAACCGCTCCAAAACCCGACGAGCAGAAGCACCACTGCAACGGCGCACGAAATTGCCGAAAGCGCAATTTCAAACGACCGCGAATACTTATTTTTACCCATTTTTATCTACAATTGCAGAGACAGTTCATACAAAGGTTTAACATCATATTGCAATAACAGCATTCGATACAGTTGGCGCAGAAGTTTCCGCCCATCTGATCGTCGGGAGCCGAATTTATCGTCTGACCTTGATACACGCTGTCGTTCGAGGAATGCTGAGCGTCGTAATTGATTTTATCGTTCAGCTTTTTGTAGGTTTCCTTGTACTTTTCGTTTTCGGGCTCCAACTCCATAGCGATTTCAAGCTGTTTCTTACTTTCGTTAACCCATTTCTTGCGGTAGAAAACGACGCTTTGAAGGAAATGCCATCTGCCTCCGCGCTCGTTAAATCCGTCCAGAACGCGCTGCGCTTCGGCAATATTTCCGTCGTTTATAAGCGCTTCTACGCGTGCGAATTCGTCATCGTCGTCGCTTGAAGAAGCGTTTTCCGAAAGCTCACGCAAAAGGTCGTTATACGCGGTTTCTATGCGCGTAAGCATATTTGCGGCGTTGTTGCCCACTTCGCCGTCCATAAATCTTTCTTCGAGATATTTTGCCCGCAGCTCGTCATATTTCGCGGTTATTTCCTCTTTGGTTGCACCTTCTTCAAGTCCGAAAAGTTCAAGATTTTTCTTGTTCATATTTATCTCCGTTGTCGCATTGATTTTTATTTTTGCAGCCGTTCAAAATAGCCCTCGTTTTTAAAGGTATTCCGCGCAGTATAATATTATCCGTCAAATCATGGTTGAATGCGAATTCTATTTTAGAAAGCCGCTCCCTCATGTCTGCAAACAGACTGTCGAAAAGGAAAGTAAGTTCGTCGATATTTTCCTCGACGGCTTGTTTTTTACTTTCCGCGCCGAATGCGTTGTAAAATACGTTGAAGCGGTTTTTCTTCACGTCCTTATCGTAATCGTCAAGGGCGTCAATTAAATATACCCATTTACCGATATCGTAAAACAGCGCCTCGGTCTCTTCGGTGGAATATTCGCCGAGGACGTACACGGAAAGCTCGCGCAGCATAACTGCGGTAGGCTCAGAAGCTTGCTCGATAATGCTGCAGCCCGCTTGCTCGATTTTGCTCTGCACGGCCATCTGCATTCTTATAATGTCCACGGCTTGCTTATGTTTTTTTGCGGCGCGCTTCATGCCCTTTTTGTATAGGTGGCGCAAAACTCCCTTTTTATCGCCGTCCGCCTTGTCGTCGCAAAGCTTGTAATATGCAAGCGCGGTGTTGATACAGCCGAGCATAACCGTTATTTCGTCGGGCACTGCAATAGGGCGCTTTTTTATTACGTGAAGCGCACAGTGCGCACGTTTGATATTTACGTCCTCGCGCCGTATGTTGTGAACGAGTGCCGACATAAAAGCCATATCGTAAGTCAAAGCCGAACGCGCCCGCTGTCCGCAGCCCGCGCCTATGCTTTTGCACAGACCGCAGTACAGTGCCTTGTAAAGCGTTTCGTCCTTTTTAAACAGATACGGTGCGTCGGGCTGAATATAACCGAACATCGTAAAAACCTCAAAAATTTATAATTGGTAAAAGCCTATCTTCTTATAGACTTTTGCAAGCGTTTTCTTCGCGGTGTATTCCGCGCGGTCTCTGCCGTTTCTCAGAACGCCGTCAAGATATTCCTTATCTTTCAAAAGCTTTTGCTGTTCGGCTTGAATAGGCGCAAGCTTATCCGCTACGGTTTCGGCGACTGCCAACTTGAAATCGCCGTAGCCCTTGCCCGCAAATTCCTTTTCCGCGTCCGCAACGCTTATATCCTTGAAAACCGAATAAATCGAAAGCAGATTGCTTACACCCGCTTTACGTTCGGGGTCGTATTTAATTTCACCGTCGCTGTCCGTTACGGCGCGCTTGAATTTGCGGATAATTGTATCCCTATCGTCGGATAGGAATATCGAACCGTTAGGATTTTCCGCCGATTTGGACATCTTCTTTTCGGGGGTTAAAAGGTCGGCAATATTTGCCGCCGCTTTCAGATAAACCCCCTCGGGAATTGTAAACGTGGGCGAGTACGCGTTGTTGAACCTCTGCGCGATATCGCGCGCAATTTCGAGGTGCTGCGTCTGATCCTTGCCGATGGGCACGACCGCCGCTTGATATAAGAGAATATCCGCAGCCATAAGAACGGGGTAGTCCATCAAGCCCATATTTATATTATCGGCGTGTTTCTGGCTCTTATCCTTGAACTGCGTCATTCTTCCCATTTCGCCTACGTAAGTAAACGTATTTAAAACCCAGCACAGCTCGGCATGAGCCGGAACCGTAGACTGAATATACAGCGCGCATTTTTCGGGATCGATTCCGCACGCAATGAACAGCGCGGCAAGCGCAAGCGTCCTTTGCCGAAGCTCGGCGGGATTCTGCCTTACCGTTATAGAGTGCATATTCGCAATGGCGTAAAAACAGTTGTAATCGTTTTGCAGCCTAACCCAGTTTTTAATCGCGCCGAGATAGTTGCCTATCGTAAGGTTATTCGTGGGCTGTACCGCAGAATACAGATTTTTCTTTTCGCCGTCCATATTATTACCTCTGTTATTATTTGAAAAATGCTTCGGCTTCTTCGGCAATATTCTTTTTGTCAACCATGCGGTTGAAAATTACGGGCTTGTCCCTCGAATCTTTAATCATTTTGGGGATAGCCATTGCCGTTGCGTCGTGAAGCCTTTTTACGCCCTTGAAGCTGTCCTTGACGTCGTTGCCGGTCATTGCGTACAAAACGTCCTGGGGATATTTATAGGGACTTACCACCGCAACGATAACGGCCTTGGTTTCGTCCTTTTTGTTCTTTTCGTACCAGTCGTGAACGAGCTTCATTGCACAGCCGGTGCAAGTATCCATCGCGTAACCGATATCCTCGAAAACGTCGTACATCGCTTCCACGCACGTTTCTTCCGTGGCAAAACCGCCGTCAAACGTTTCGTTAAGTTTATTGAGTTCGTTTTCTGTCAGACAGAAACTTTCCCCGCTTTCGATAAGCGCCATACGCTTTGCGGTAAGGCGGGTGTCGTGACCCGAAATTTCGAAAATAAGTCTTTCGATATTGACGGGGTTGAGAATATCCATTGACGGCGAAGTCGTCTTTACGGTTTCGCGTTTGATATCGAAAACTCCCGTTTTGAAAAACCCGCCGAGCGCGTTATTTTCGTTAGACGCGCAGTGAATGCGCCTTATGGGAAGCCCCATAAGCTTTGCGTAATATCCCGCAAGCGCCGTGCCGAAATTAGAACAAGGAATATAAAAATCAATTTCCTCGCCGCGCTCGATTTGGTTTGAAGACAGCATATCGAGATATGCCGAAAAATAATACGCGATACGCGGAGCGACCGCGCCGAAGTTTATCGAGTTTGCCGTCGTCAAGACGGTATCGCCTACGCCGTTTACAAGAATTTGCTTGACGGCGGTCTGGCAGTCGTCAAAGCTTCCCTTTACGGCAACTACGTCCACGTTTTTGCCCTCTTGAGTAACAAGTTGCCACTTCTGCATTTTGGAAACGCCGTCGTGGGGGTAAAGCGCAAGAACCTTTTCGTCCTTGAAAAGCTCGAACGCGGCTTTGCCGGTATCTCCCGAAGTTGCCAATACAACCGCGGGTTTCTTACCGTCGCCCGTCGCCTTTTTTAAAAGATAGGGAAGGGGCGCAAGAGCCATATCCCTCGAAGAACAAGTGGGGCCGTGGAAAAGTTCAAGCATATACACGCCGTCGTCAACGCGCACCATAGGCGCGGGGTCGTCGCCGTCGAATTTTGCATAACTTTCTTCCAAGGCGGACAAAAGCTCTTCCTCGTCACACTCGGTAAAAAATTTTTTAACTATTTTTGCAACGCGCTCGGGGTAGCCCATCTCTAACATTGCGTCCATTTCTTCATCGGAAATTTTAGGAAACTTTTCGGGAACGAAAAGCCCGCCGTTTGCGGCAATTCCCTTTATTACGGCATCAAAGCCCGTAACCTTTTCTCCGCCCCTCGTTACTACAAAGCGCATATATCCTCCAACCTTAAATATGTTTTAAGGCGGTACAAATTCTGCACCGCCTTTTTTCGTAAACTCAATTAAGCGTACTTCTTTATAAAATCGGGAAGTTCTTCCTTATCCGCACTGCAAGTGATAGTAACGGTCATTGAGTTATCCGCCGCCATCTTGTCAAGCATAAAGAATATGCCCGCCATATCTTTCAGTTCTTTACCCGCGATACGCGCGATTCCGTCTATGTAAATAAATTCGTAATCACTGTTGCCCGCCGCAATGCCTTTGACGAACCCGCACAGCGCGTCCTCGCCGGTTACGTTCCAGTCCTTAACGTCGACGAAACGAATGTTACGGTTTAAGTCGTACATATATCTTTTTGTGTCGGTGATAAACACGCTTAAACCCTTAGCGTTCTGAACGTTTGCGTTTGCTCCGTCGATAAGCTTTTTGGTTTTGCCCGTGCCTTTTGTACCGTAGATAAGTTTAATCATTGAAAGCCTCCTCGCTTAGATACTTTTCTTAACTATATTTTACCAAAGTATATGGCAAATTTCAATAGTTTTTTTAAATTTTCTGAAAATTATTCTTCCGTTTCTTTTGCGAACTCTATTATCCTTTCCAAACCCTCGGAAATATCCTCTTCACTGAGTGCGTAAGAAATGCGGATAAAGTCGTCGTCGCCGAAGACCACGCCGGGGGTTGTGGCAACTTTTTTATGCTCCAACAACATCTCGCTTAAATCTGCGCTGCCGCGGATTTTGCGCCCGCGGTAAAATCTGCCGTACAGATTATCGCATAAAAGCATAGCGTAAAACGCACCGTCGGGCTTGACGAAATCGAAGCCGTAAGTCTTCATCTCTTCAAGCTTATTTATCATAAATTCACGGCGTTTGCCGAAGGTTTCAACCATTTCGCGCATAGGTTTATTATCACCCGAAAGCGCCTCGACCGCGGCGTACTGAGTCATGGTGTTTACGTTCGAAGTAGAATGGCTCTGGAACGAAGAAATCGCCTTTGCCACGTGTTCGGGCGCGGCAAGATAGCCCAAGCGCCAGCCCGTCATTGCGTAAGATTTCGAAACGCCGTTAATTACGATAGTCTGCTCTTTCATAGCGGGCGAAACCGCGGCAATCGAAAAATGCGTTTCGCCGCCGTAGATAAGTTTTTCGTAAATTTCGTCGGAAATTACGGTAAGGTTATACCTCTCGCAAACGTCAGCGATTTTGCGGATTTCCGCTTCGGTATAAACCGCGCCGGTGGGGTTGCAAGGGCTGTTGAAAATCAGCATCTTCGTTTTCGGCGTAATCATATTTTCAATCTGCGACGCCGTGACCTTGTAGCCGTGGCGATAGGTTGCCATAACGTACACGGGAACGCCCCCGCAAGCCTTGACGATTTCCGGATAGGTCAGCCAGTAGGGTTTGGGAATAAGTACCTCGTCGCCCTCGTTTATGGTTGCGAACACCGCGTTGAAAATAGAATGCTTCGCGCCGTTGGAAACGATTATCTGCGATGGATCGTAGTCTAAATTGTTTTCTTCTTTAAGCTTTTTTGCAATCGCCTTTTTTAATGCGGGCAGTCCCGAAGCCGAAACGTATTTTGTGTAGCCCTTGTCAAGCGCGTCCTTGGCAGCCTTGACTATATTTGCGGGAGTATTGAAATCGGGTTCGCCTATGCCGAAATTTATCACCCTTTCGCCCGCGGCTTTCAATTCGTTTGCCCTTGCGGACATCGCAAGCGTCATACTCGGCGCAATCGCCTTTACCCTATCGGAAATTTTTATCATAATAGTAACCTCGGTATAATTATACACCTTTTTACCGTTATTGACAAATAAAACCTTACGTTTTATCGTTGTATCTTAATTTCTTTTGTCGTAATACGAGCCAAACGCTCATCAAACTAAAACGCGGCGAGCGGAAAATTCCGCTCGCCGCGTTAATTAAATTTTTATCTGGGATTGTATGTGTATAGTGCATGTATATAATGCAATTTTACTTTTACTCTCCCGACTTCTTCGACCTCTTCCTCAATAAATGTTCCGTATAATTTATCAGAGTCACGAAATTCAGACAAAGCAATCAAATTTCCGGACTTATCGATTACCCAATTAACCTCGTACTTAGTATGGTTAATAGAAATATTAGGTGAAGTACTGTACACGTCTCTAGCATTGGGCGGGTCACCGGGCACTTCGCCCACTTCCACTTCAAGCGTTAAGACCTTTGCCTTCTGCACCAAAATATGGTCGACGTTTTCATAATTTTCGTCAGTATAATAAATTTCCAATCGGTCGCCGCCGACAAGCTTTTTTACCTTTTTACTATTTGATTTATTGAAGAAATCAACCCCCGAAAAGTTAAATTTTTCGGTTTCATTCGCTATACTCAACTGTGCTTTTTTGTTTACCGAATCGCCGTAATCTATACGGACAAGTGCCACTTTATGCGGAAGCTTATTATTAAATTTTTGCCCGCACCCACTGAAAGCAAAGACGGCACAAAGAACCGAAACAACCGTAAGTATAACCGAAATTATTCTTTTCACTATTTTCCCTCCAAATAAATACTCATATCGCCAATACACAACCTACCTTTATTTCTGTCTCCTATTTTCCATGTTGAACAATATATTCTGAATTCTTTTGTCTTTTCCGGAAATACGACAGTATAAGTTTCGGGGAATAATCTATCAGTACTAAGTTCTATATCATTAAGTAAATCTAAAACAGTAACCCAATTCCCGAAACTATCTTTATACTGTATGTAAGCTGTAGAATCATTAGACGAAAGATACTCGTTTTCGCTCCACAAAAACAAATCAACGTCAATTCTGTATACGTAATTGTCCAGCGAATAATCTAAGTAAGCCGTTCCGGCTTTTTCTTTTCGCGCAGATAAATTAATGCATTCATTTTCAATATAACCGCACCGCAATCTTTTGGTGTTTATCGTGTATTTCCCTTGAACAATATTAGAAGAAATTTCAGTTTCATTATATCCTTCATAGAATCCATATTCCGCCGGCGATATTGTTATGTGTTCCATTGCAGACGAAGGTCTCTTTATTTCGTAAACACTGTAAATATAATCTATCTTTGACGAAATTCGCTGCAATTTTATCAAACAGCCCTTATCCTTACTGCATGATTTTAAAACATTTCTCCAATCATTTGCGGATAAAGTCATTTGATTTTTATCAGTAGTAAATGAACAATAAATGTCCCCAAAAGTAAAACTTAAAAATTCTATGCTAAACGTTTCATCGGGGTCTTTTAAATCTTTCATCCAATAAAATGTCGGCGGTATGTTAGTCCATTTTTCCGGCACAACAAAATTAATCTTATCACTTATGTTGCAACCGCAATATGATTTTGAATTTATAACATAATTATCTGAATGCCAATGCCCCGATTTTGAAAAATCTAAAGTAGCAGCACGATATATTTCAGTGTACCCTGCCGAGCCACCCAATAACGGAGATCTGTTATAACCTCTTCCCCAGCCAAAATTAGCATAAATGTTGCTTGCATCGTAATCGTATGCCACCACGGCATGCCGGCTAGCATTCCCAGCCGAATCATATTTTACAATTTGTACAACTATTGGATTCCCCGAAGAAATTGTTTCTTTTATTAAATCTAAATACTGCTTTTGAGACAACTTATTATAATCATTAACTTTAACAGTATAGTCGTCTTCATACAATTCATTTAAAACAGTCTGATAATTTTGCGTACCGATAGATTTTTCAAAGTTATCTACATATTTACCATCATCGTCTTTATGCTGCCCGTCATTGTTTGTTCCTCTCTTATTGTTATAAAGAACCGTCAAATAGCTTTGAAAGTCAGTAGCTTGAGTAGCATTACAATACTCATAATAAGACGTATATTTAGTAGAATCGTATACTTGACGTAAAACGCCTGGAGATTCGGCTTTTGCCTCATTTTCCGTTGTGGCTAATTCATTTTTTCTATTATACGTATATGGAATAGTATAACGATTATAAAATGTATCATAAAAAGAAAGTGCTTGAATTAATGCCACAAATCCACAAGAATCCACGCTGTTATAAGCGGAATATTGCGATAGATTCTCAAAGTAATTTATCCTATTAAATGTAGTTGTAGCATAGTATTCTTTGTCTGTAAAATTTGTGTACTCAAGTGAACCGGCTTGAGCGCAAGGCACAGTGTCATCTTCTTCTATTTCCGTATTTGCTTGATACTTATTACTAAGTTCCTCTAATTTGCTTGTATCTATAAATTCACAAGAATCGCTTTCTTTATTATCGATATTTGCATTTGCATCCTTATTCACAGAATAAAAATTTGTCGAAAACAAGATTGCAGTAAAAGCAAGTGCACAAGCTAAAAATTTTTTCATAATTTACCTCTTTTGATTTACGTATTATATACACTTTAAAAAGTAATTTGTTCGGGTTAACGTTAATTTTTATTTTAAACTTTAATACCATACCGGTCATATAACGAAGTACTTGTTACACTTTCCTTCCATCCACTGTTATCGATATTATAATACATTCTCGCTTTCCAAAAGCTTTGCTTGTTATTCGTACTATAAACCGCACTTATTGAGTTACCTTGGTCTAAATCAGAAATATAATTGCTTGCAACTAACGTCATATCTATATAACTTTCATGATAAGTATCGGAGTTGTACAATTCTACCCTTACCGTTACGGTCGACGGGAATAGCGTAAACTTATTTTTTGCCGTTGCCCATACTTGACCGTTACCGCCGTCAATCGCTAAAGTTAATTTAGTGTATAATCCGCAAGGCTCAATATCGCCGTCTGCTGTTACAGCGTTATCTTCTTTCGCAACTTTAGCTTTCGTCGATATGCCACTAAAAAGCATTAAACTCAGCAAAACCGCTAATAACAGAAAAGCTGCAAGAGCAGTTAGTTTTTTAATTTTCTTCATAAAATCACCTCTCACAAAAATAATTAGGAGTATAGATACCCTCTACACTCCTAATTATATATTTCTATATATTTATTGTCTATCACCTTTTATTTGCAATTTGTCAACAAAACTTTACACTTTACTTTTTTGTTTTGTTTTTAACAATTAACACTATAATCGTTACAAGACAAACCAATGAAATGATTCCAACTATCACACAAATTATGCCGGCATAGTTGAAGTGGTCAACCGACACAACCTCTTGTCCTTGATCGGGGGTAATTACCATATAGCCTATGATTGCACAAACAATACTTATTAAAGCCAAGACGGTTACGGAAATAGCCAAAAATAGGGCCTTCCAACTTTTCATCTTTGACTGCATTTGGCTATCGGTTTTAGAAGTTGATGTTTGACACTCTTTTTCCTCTGTTACTTCTTCCACATTCACCGCCGACGATTCGTCAAAATCAAAAAAATAGTTAGCGTCTACGCTAAAATAATCGCACACACTTTTCAAATTTTCTATTGACGGTTGCATTAAATTGTTTTCCCATTTTGAAACGGTTTGTCTTGTTGTTTTAAGCGCAAAAGCCAATTCTTCTTGGGATACGCCTTTTTGTTTTCTTAAATTGAAGATTTTTTCGCCGACGTTTTCCATAATTCTATTTTAACAGATACACACGTAAAAAGCAAATGAAAGTTTACTTAATCGGCTTTACTAAAAAAGCTGCAACTATTCGCATAAAAAATAATCGCCCGTGAGTTCTAAGCAAAGGCGGGGAGTGCAAATGCACTCCCCGCCTTATTTTATTTTTCTTCCTTTTTACACTTATCACACGCGGTGCAGCCGTTGCAACCGCAGTCACAGCACCCGCCTTTATGCTTTACTTTTTTGTAAATTCCGATAGCTATTACCGCAACAACCGCGAGCGATAAAACAACCGTCACAATAATATCACAAGCGTTCATTTATTTTTTCTTCCTCGATTTAAAAATTTTGGTTATATCGAACTTGCCGATATTTCTTAAAACTATAAACGTGACTACCGTGCCGATTACCGCAAGCCAGATAAACAGCGTCCACCACCAGCTGCCGACGGTATAGATTGCCGCTGCCGACAGATAGCTTGTGACTACCCAGAAAAGAAGCGTCCATCTGAATTTTCCTTTCGGCAGTTCCGACTTAGCCGTAGCGCAAGCCGCAAAGCAAGGAATAGTCGTCATATTGAAGATTATGAAAGAGATTATTGCGGGAATGGTTATGCCCGTGCCCTCTATCATTGCGACGGCGGTTGCAACTTCGTCCGCTTCCCAGTCGATATACGCGCCCGCAACGACCGCGGCAAGTGCGCCGAAGGTTGCGATTACGTTTTCTTTTGCAACAAGTCCCGTTATCGCCGCTACCGCGAATACCCAGCCGAAAGTTTTGCCGAGCTGTGAGCCGAATCCGAGCGGCGTGAACAGAGGCTGTACCAACATGCCCAAGCTTCCGAGAATCGACCTATCGGTCTGTACGTTGACAAGCCCTTCGATTTCCGCAAGCGATTCCCACTTGACGGGGTCTGCCTCGAACAGATCTTGCGCGTCTTGAAGTAAGAATTCCCAGCTCCAGCTGAACGACTGCAATACCCAGATAATTACCGTTGAAGCGAAGATAATCGTAAACGCCTTTTTAACGAAGTGTTTCGTCTTATCCCACAAGTGAAGCATCAGATTTTTAAACGCGGGCCAGTGGTATGCGGGCAGCTCCATTATGAACGGAGGAGTTTCACCGCGCATAGTCGTGTTGCGCATTAAAAGCACTGCGCATATGGCGATTATAATTCCCGCAAGGTACATTCCGAGGGTTATTAAATCGACGTTGCCGACCCCGAACACCTCTAATATACCGCCCGCCATTGCCGTAAGTATGGGCAGCTTTGCGCCGCACGAGAAGAAGGGAATTACCCTTATAGTCGCCGTGCGCTCCTTTTCGTCCGCAAGGGTTCTCGTGTTAATCATTGCGGGAAGGGAACAGCCGAAGCCCATAATCATGGGCATGAACGCTCTGCCCGAAAGTCCGAAACGGCGGAAAATTCTGTCGAGTACGAACGCGATACGCGCCATATATCCCGTATCTTCCAAAATCGAGAAACCGAGGAAAAGGAACAGAATTTGGGGCAGGAAACCGAGGACGGCGAATATACCGCCGAGCACCGCGTCGCAAACGAGGCTGTCTACCCAAGCCGCACCGCCGCACACGCCGATAAGCGCCGAAACGCCCTCGCTTATATAGTCCAAAACAAAATTCAGTAGGTTAGTAAGTATTACGCCCGGTGAGAACACCGTTCCGTCATAGAAACATGCAAGTAGCTTCGTGCCGAAGTTTTCTTCCCAGCCTAAACCGCCGTCTTCGACAGCGTCGAACAGCGTAGGCATCCAACCTTGACTTTCGGTGAAGCCGTTTAAGAAGAACAGATTTTCCGAAAACGTCAAATGGAAAATAGCAAACAGTATTACTATAAATATGGGAATAGACCAAATTCTATGCGTTAAAATTTTATCGATTTTGTCTGACTTCGTAAGCGTTTCTTTTGCAACCTTTACTTTTGCGTTGGCAAGGTCGATCGATATGTACTGATAGCGCTTGTCGGCGATTTCCGCTTCCAGGTCTGCGCCCGCGGAAGCCTTTTCAAGCACTTCCTTTGCGCCCTTTCTCTCTATTTCGATTTCGTCTTTTTCCAAAAGCTTAATCGCGTGGAACAGCGGCGAGGAAACGCCCTCCGCCTCGTAATAGGCGCAAGCGGTTTCTATCTGTGCTTTAAGCGCGCTTTTAAGTACCGTACTTCCCTTGCGCTCCGTAGGCATTGCCGCAGCCCTATCCATAAGCTGTTTAATTCCCGTACCCTTCAAAGCCGAAACGGCTACTACCGGAACGCCGAGCGCGTTTTCTATCGCCTTGGGGTCGATTTTGTCGCCCGCCTTTTCAACCTCGTCCATCATATTCAAAGCGATTATGACGGGAACGTCCATCTCCAAAAGCTGGGTGGTTAAATACAAGTTGCGCTCTAAGTTGGTTGCGTCGATTATATTAATTATTCCGTCGGGCTTTTCGTCCAATATGTAATTTCGCGAAATGACCTCTTCGGGGGTATAGGGCGAAAGGGAATAAATACCCGGCAAGTCAACGATATTTATATTTTTTTCGCCGCCCTTATACACGCCCTCGCGCTTATCTACGGTGACGCCCGGCCAGTTGCCGACGTGCGCCGTCGAACCCGTAAGCGCGTTAAAAAGCGTGGTCTTTCCGCAGTTGGGATTGCCCGCCAGTGCAAACGTTTTCATTAAATTTCCACCTCCACAAATTCAGCTTCCGTCTTTCTAAGTGTAAGCTCGTATCCGCGGATAGTAACTTCAATCGGGTCACCGAGTGGAGCTTTTTTGCGCATAGTAAGCACCGCCCCCGGGGTCACGCCCATATCGAACAGTCTGCGCCTAATGCGCCCCTCCCCCAAAACGGCAACGATTTTACCGCTTTCACCTACCGTAAATTCGCTAAGTAATTTTTTCATTTTAACCTCGATAAATTGGGTCGCTTATAAACATCTCTGAGCCCACGAGG
>CAMWLA010000017.1 GCA_947174975.1 uncultured Clostridia bacterium
AATGTAAACCAAAATAAAAAAAATCCCATTTTCACAGAATTTGACAATTTATATTCTTGATTTATGACAAAATTTAGTGTATAATTTCTATCGGTAATATTGTATTATCGTGGATTAGTGTGTCTTTTTCTGCGGAAATACATACATAGCCTATAAATATCCGAAAGGAGAAACTGTATGACAAGTTTCAGAAAAAAACTATCATTATTGCTTTTTGCGCTGTTTGCCGCAGTAAGTTTGGGCTTGGGGCTTTTATTCTTGCCCGAAGCGCCGCACGCGGCCGACGGAGCGGTTGATCTCGGCTCCTCGTTTTTGAATATTGACGAAAACGGCGTATTTACGGGATTAAAGGATAGCGCCTATTCCCACATAGGCACGAAGAATTTCACTATCACGCTTCCCAATACGGTAACGGCAATCGGCAACGGCAACTCTCTTGACGACAGCGCACAGCCTACTACGAATTTGCTTTTCGGTAACGGCACATACAACTATGCGCGTTATCTTACCGGAGTAAATTTCGACGCGCCCGAAAATATAGAATCCATAGGGTATAGGGCTTTCGTGGGCTGTACGGCGCTTACCGAAATGGATTTAAGCACGCTTACCAACCTTAATACGATGGAAGGCGGCGTTTTCAGAGAATGCACCGCGCTCACTTCCGTGACTTTGCCCGCGAGCATTACCGAAATCCCCGAATATACGTTCAGAGGATGTACCAAGCTTGCAACGGTTACGTTTAACGGCAACGTTACGTCAATCGGCGTAAGCGCGTTTGCATATTGCGGATCGCTTGAATTCACTTTCCCCGCAAGCTTAACTTCGATAGGTAATTCGGCGTTTGTCAGCTGCTCGAAGATTTATACTGCAGATTTAAGCAACGTTACGTCAATCGGCGTAAGCGCGTTTGCAAACTGCGTAAATCTTACGGACGCAACTCTTCCCGACGGTATTACCGTAATTCCCGAAAGATTATTTCAAAACTGTTCAAAGCTCGATACGTTCAATATTCCCGACAGCGTGACGGAAGTCGGCGAGTACGCGTTCAACAACTGTATTGCAATCGAAACGCTTACTATACCCGCCGGCATTACGGCGATAGGCAATAACGCGTTTACCGGACTTGACGGCGTTACGAGAATAAACTATTACGCTGTCAGCGCATCTACCGGCACTTCGCCGTTTGCACTGTCGAGAGACGGCTACAAGCGTTCAAGCGGAGTGGAAGTACACATAGGCGACCTTTCGCTTTCCACGGCGGTAGAGTTAATTCCCCAAGGCTTGTTCGAAGGACACGAAGCTGTAAAAAAGGTTCTTTTCAGTAACGTTGATTTAAGTGACGGTGTACAGGATTTAGGTATAAACGCATTCAAGGGTTGTACTTCCCTTGCGGAGGTCGGCTTCGGCGACTCGTGTACTATAACGGTAATAAACGACAGCACGTTTAACGGTTGCTCGTCGTTATACGAAGTGAGAGGATTAGGCAATATCGGTCTTCAGACGATAGGCGAGAAGGCGTTCTATAACTGTCGTGCGCTGAACAGCGTGGTAATCGGCGAAGACGTAACCGCAATAAGCAAAGAAGCTTTCAACGGCTGTACGCGCCTTATCGAGGTTCAGAATAAATCGGGGTTAACTATAACCGCCGGTACTACAGGGCCCAACGACTCGTGCGTGGCGAGATATGCAAAACACGTCTACTCTGACGACAACGGCTCGAGAATAAGCAAGGACACGAACGATTATATTTTCTATGCCGACGTAAAGAGCGATACGCAATACGAAGTCTGGCTGATGGGTTATGCGGGTGCAGATACCGCGTTGACGCTTCCCAGCGCGTATAACAATAAATACGAATACAATATATACGAGTCGGCGTTTATGGGCAACACCCAGATTACAAGCGTGAGAACCCGTACCGCAAGCTCGCCCAGTCCGAGAATAATTAACGATTCGGCGTTTGCATACTGCACGTCGCTTTCTGCAGTTTCTTTCTCCACCAATCTCGAACAGGTTGGCGACAGACTTTTCGAAGACTGCACGTCGCTTACCGACGTTGATTTTAACGGCAACGTGAAGCTGACTACGGTTTCCGATTATATGTTCAAAGGTTGCACGAACCTTAAAAACGTAATAATTCCGTCGGGCGTTCAGTTTATAAATTTCAGCGCTTTCCTCGGCTGTGAAAAGCTTGCAACTGTAACGTTCAGCGGTAATAAAGTGTCGACATTGGGCGGAAGCGCTTTCAGAGACTGTACGTCGCTCAGAGCGATAAAATTGCCCGCGTCCGTAAAATCTATCGGACCCAACTGCTTCAACGGCTGTTCAAACCTTCAATTCGTCCATCTTCCCGTTGACGAAACGAATAAAGAAGTTGAATATAAAAACGACGTATTCAAAGACTGTGCGGAAGATTTACTTCTCATTTCCGCGAACAAAGCGCAGTACGCGCTTGACGCCGAGAAAGAAAATCTCAAAGATTACGAAGACAGACTTACATATATAGTTCCTTTAATTCTTATCTATCCCGACGGTGACGAAGAGCATTATGAGAATAAGCTGTTCGGAATGCCCGGCGATTTCTCGCAGAACCTTACGACGCTTATCTGGTCTTCATCGGGCCGTATGCCCATTCAAGGCCACGGCGATAAACAGCTTTACGTAGAGTCGAAATGGTTTAAGAAAGTTGATGACAATATTTACGCAACGGAAGTCGGCGTTGCCGAGCTTACCGCAATGCTTGAAGAGGAAGGAGTAGAGTCGATAACGCTTTATGCAAGATACTTTGCCCACCCCAACATTACGGCGCCCGGGCACTTGCAGTACGAGGCGGGTCAAGAATATACGATAAAAGATATTCTTATGTCCGACGCGTTTAAAAAGGACGGTTACGTAATCGACGAAGCGAGTGCGGAAAACCTCATTAAAACTTTCAGCATCAGCATAGTATCGCACACGTTTGTAAACGGCACTGCGGACAATTGGATTTGGGAACCGGGTAAGGTTATTACCGACGCCGGCACGTACGTTATGAGTATTTCCCTTCCTACGGACGGTTCGTACGGACTGTGGGCAAATCCCAAAACCGTTGAGTTTATCGTTGATGCGGGAACTGTTAACGTTGACGATTTAATCATATGGAAAGCTCTTGCCCCCGATATCGAATACGACAGTAACGGCAAGATAAAGACTACCACACTGTATTTCTACGACAGTACGACCCCCTATCTCGAAAAACTCGTTTCGGGTACGGACAGTGAAGGTAACCCCACTTATGAGATACCCAGCGAAACGGCGGACGTTTCCGCTTCGTATACCGTATTCACGGGCAGTGAAATTACCATAACGCTTGACTGGATTGATTTATCGCACAACTACGGACAAATCGGTTCGTATACCGGCAACGTTCAGACTGTAGCGGGTACGTACACTGCAAGCGCCGTGTTAACCCCCGGCAACAACTACGTGTTCAGTTTTAGCAACAGTTCGAAAGCTCACGAAAGATGGCGCGCTCTCGGTCTGTCGTTTGAAAAGAATGACGATACGATAATCGTAACCAAAACGTGGTATATCGTAATTTCCAACGTAAACCAGTTGCTTTCCGGAGACGAGAACGGCGGTCTGTTCGATATACCCAAGGAATGGAATTATAAGGACGAAACGAAGCTTCCTTCAAAACCCGTTCTTTCGCAAATCAACGGGCAGGCTCCCGACATACTTACGTTTACGCTTTCGTTTACCGACCCTCACGGCAACGTCGTGAATTTCGGAACCAAGGAAAACGGAATATCGATAAACCAATATTACAGCTATTTCAACTCGACTATGCCCGCCGGCGAATATAGGGCAACCTTCTACATCGCCGAAGGACGTGACGCGGACGGAAAACCCGTAACGGGCGATCCCCAAGGCAAAACTTTCACGTTTACCGTCAACGAGATTACGGTAACGAGAAGCGATATTAACTCCGTTAAGGATAAGCTCGGAAATTCCGACGACCCTTACGAAGATAACAAGCTGTATTTCAAGGGCGCGGAAGCAATTGAGCTTTTAAACAGAGTTTATCAGCAGAAGATGCCCGGTTCAACCTATATATGGTCGAACTATGCGGACTACTATACGCCGTTTGAAATTAAATACCGCGTTGTGAAAACGGGCCAGGTTAACGACGACGAGAATTACTATACCGCAGCGGAATTCGAAACGAACGGCGCGTTAAATGCGGTTAAACCTCAATCGATTGGTTCATATACCGTCTACTATATAATCGAAGCTCCCAACTTCAAGGGCAACATAACGGGCAGTTATAAGCAGAATATCACTAAAACCTTCAGACCCGTACTTTCCGCATTCGACTATGAAGACGGCAACGTTTTACACACGGTATTGAACGCACTTAAGAGATTTGACGAATCTGAAGGAATATCGACTGCGAATTATTACGAAATATATACCAAGCTCGATTATTCCAAGCTTGACGCAAACGATCCTTTGAGAGATAAATCTCTCAGTGCTTCGACGGTACTGAGGGCGAAATTCGGCTCGGGCATGAACGACACTTATGTTGACGTCGGTACGCACTATATCTTCCTTAAAGTAAGGGATGAATACAGCTCGTACATCAAATTCAGCGGCGATATTTACGAAGACTATCTCGTTCTTCCCGTTGAAATTATTGCGTCGATTAATTCTCTTTCGGTAACCGAGTGGGAGTTCGGCAAATTTGACGAAAAAGTTAACGCACCCGTGTTAAAGGTATCCTACGGCGAAAATACGCAGTATATGTTTACGCTTATTCAGTCGGGTACGAACAAGCAGTTTATCTATTTCAGCGGCTACGGCGCTGTGGCGGCTCCTTTGGATCAGTCTTTCAATGACGCACCCGTAGGCGACTATACGATTAACGCGTACGCGTTGTCAAACGGAACGATAATGTTCAGACTTGAAAATATCGAATTCAAGATACACAAGGCTAATATCTATTTCGATAAAACGCCTTACCTCAGCGGCTGGACTTACGGAACGCTGAACAGAGATACCGATATCGCAAGTCAGATTTTAAACGCTATTACGCTCGGTTCCGAAATAGATAAGAACATCAAAAACGAAATCGTAGTCAGATACAGCACGGCTGCGGCTTGGGAAGCGGCTAAATCTTCCGCCGAAAGACTTTCTACGGACGCGGCTGGCAACGTTCCTTGCGGAGATTACTACGTAATTCTTACGCGTAAGGCGGACGCAAATTACGAGGAGCTCAGCTGTCCTATTAAATTCTCGGTGCTTAAAGGCGCCAACCATTGGGACGTTGAACCGACCGACCAGATTCTGGCGCACGGCGAAACTACGGTAAGCTCACTTTACGACTTATTCAGAACGCACTACGCAACTCGGGACGATATGACGATTGAGCTTAGGCTCGAGGGCGGAAGCGACGCAGACTGGCGCGCTGTGGAAAATTCTCCTTATCTTGAGGACGTAGTCAGCGGCAGACTCGGCGAAGGTTCTTACGAAATGAGAATAACGGTAGCTTCCAAGGATTACGCGCAGCTTCAGGAAACGGTTTCGCTGAAGGTTGTAAACCCGAAAGATATTCCCGTAAAGGATAATCCCGCAAACGGCGGCGACGACGGAGTTTCCAATACGGCTGTAATTGCGGCGCTCATCGTGTTCGGCGTAATTGCGGTTGCGGTTATCGCAGTAGGCGTAGTAGTTATCGTAATGAGAAATAAAAAGGCAAACGCCGACTACTTAAAGACGGTTAAGTCTGAAATGAAGAGGAGGTAAAGAAATATGTTGAATTTACTTGCATCCCGCGGATTATTCGCAGCCTTAATCGTAATTGCGGCGTTAGCCGTGCTCTTGTGCATCGGGTTTGCGGTTATGCTGTTTTTGAAACCTATAAGAACTCAGAAAACGGTAGAAGCCGACGCGGTTAAACGAGAACTGTACAGACGTGAAACCGAACTGGTTATAAAGCTTGTTAAAGAAAACGCAACCGGCAAAGAGAGGGAAGATCTTTTAATGGATCTTCGCCGCAACAGACTGGTGCAGTTATTCGTTGACGAGATTATCCGAAACGAAAAGGCTGAACGCGGAATTGTCGACAAGCCGAACAAAGGCGCAAAGCGCCCCGTTCGCAGACCCGCAAACGCAGCTAAACCCGCTCCCGAGGCAAAGCCGGCTTCCGAGTCTGCTCCCGCAGATAAAGCAAACGAAGCCAAAGAGGAAGCGGCAACGGCACAAGCGGTTGAAAAACCGGAAAATAAAAAGCCCGCGGTTAAGAAGAAAAAGAACAGCTTGGAATTCGAGCCGTCGGAAGATTAAAAATAAAAGGCGAACTTTTGAGTTCGCCTTTTTTCTTTCTCAATGTGGATAAACGGACGTGAAAATACAAATTTAATCAAAAATTACATAATCAAGCAGAGCTTGCAACAATTGGCAAGACGGGAAATCGGTCAAAATTGTCAATAACTTAGCGTTTCTGTTTTTTCAAATTCGCGAAAAAACGCGCAAAAACCCCGTTTTTACTCATATTTTATGCGCAAAATCGTTTACAACCACAATATATTGTGTATATAAGTGTGGATAACTACAATTTTAAAAAAATTGTCAAAAAGGCTTGAAAATCGCGACAACTTTTGATATACTTGTTAATAGCTATATTAGTCGAATTATATACTTTTGACATTTTAAGGTGATTTTATATGAAAAAAGTTAAAAAATTTACGTTAAATAAACTGCTTGTTTGTCTGCTTACGCCTCTTATGTGCGTAGCGCTGGCGCTGGGCATAAGTTTTGCGAATAAAAGCGCGGGGGCTACTACTTCGTATCCCTATAATCCAACGCTGAGCAAAGCGCTGTTCGATTACAATACGTACAGCTATAACAAAGAAGCGTTGAACGATCTCGCCCGCGCTATCTTAAATAAGCAAGGTGATACTAATACCACGATAGAAACGCTTATTAAAGATATTAAGGATAATGCGAAGACGCACGGCAAAGCCGTTTCCGAAAAGAATATAACCGTTGCATACGGCAGATATTTCTTTACCGGCAGTACCGAAGCGAACGACCTTGTATGGATGCCCGTTTATATGTCCACTTCAAGGTCTAACCACGCGGTTCTTACGCTTTACCTCGCTTCCACCAACGGTCCCCGTTCGGGTCAGGAAGCAAGCGGTATAACAAATATAGATTTACAGTCGACGGTTAAAGGTCAGGGACAATATACCGATCAGATCGTCTGCGGCGCGCCTAGTAATATGTACGGCACGTCCTATATGCGTGCGGTAAGCCTTGGCAACGGCGGCAAATATATGAGCTACGACGCCAGCCATTCGGCAAGTTACAGAACTAACACCGCTACGGCAATCAACTCAACTTCAAGCCATAAGTATATGGACTTCTTAACCTATAACGAAGGTACGGGTAAAGACGTGACTTCGACTATCGGTTATTTATACGAAGATATTGTCGAGCCTTCGCAGATGTATTGGCAGTCTTACGAAAGCTACGCTGAGTTTATCGGCGAAAACGGTACTATTGTAGACGGTAACGGCGCCGGTATTGACGGCGGCGGCACCACTTGGGCTAATTACTGCTTCCCCAACGAAGCATACAGCGGCGCAAGAGGTTACACTAGAGGCTCAACTAATTATACCCCTACATATAACAACGCTAACTTTGATTATAAAAACAAGACGAGCTACGCCGATTGGCAAAACGATAAGATTTGGCTTCCCTCGCTTACCGAAGTAGGTACTGGCGACTGGGACGGCGGTTCTGTAAATACCCTCAACGGTCTGTGGAAATTGACAGCAGAGCAGAGGGGCAACGACAACACGGGCGGCAAGGGCGTTGCGTCTTGGCTTAGAACGGCTAACACCGTTTACAATGCGGACGGCAAAGGTTACAGCACGTACACTATGTTCTGTGCCGAAGTCGACGGAACGATAAGCACTCATTCGCTTAAAGAAACCAACCTCGCTATCCGTCCCGCAATTCACCTTGACTTGGACGCTGCTTTGCAGAAGGTAAATCCTCCCGTTGCGCTTCCCGACGTTGTTACCGTCGATTACAACGGTGCAGAGCAAGTAATTTCCAACAAAAACGCTGATTGGTACGAAGACGGCAAAATGCATGTAAGATTCTTCCCCAACCAGCAGTGTAACCTCGACGAGGAAATCGCGCCTTTGAACGCGGGTACTTACTGGATGAAGGTCTACCTTGACAGAGGTGAACTGTACTTTGTAAAAGCTCCGTACACCACGCGAGAAAAAGCGGTTAAATTCGTCGTTGAAAAGGCGAAGCTGAAAATACGCTGGCAGTACGAAACCCACGGAATAAACCAGAATTTGCCCGTAGGCATAAAGCTTACCTCGGATTCCGTAATATACGACTGGGATAAAAAGACGGGATTAGTGCCCGAGGTCGGCATCAGATACGAGTCTTTCTCCGGTCAAGGTATCGACTATTACGACTTTAACGACTTGCTCCGCGATACCTATTTCGCATATGCGGAGATTAAGAATAGCAATATATACAATTATAATTACGAGCTTGTTGACGACTTTAGCGCACCCAATAAGACGGGTGAGTTGAAATCACAGAGCTTTGCGGTCGGGCGTAAAATAGTTAAAATGCCCCATATTCTCGGCTACGGCGATGAGGAATACAGTATAGATATCAGCTACGCCGGCGACCAGTATATACAGATAGTCGGCGCAAGCCAGTACTTCAATATCGAAGTTACGTCAAGGTTCGGAAACACGGCTCAAAGGCTGGGCGTTTCCGACGACGGATACGTTATATATAAGGTTTCCGAAGTTGACCAGTATACTTTCACTCTCACGTTTGTAAATAACGACCAGTTTACGTGGTTCGGAAGCCCCTACAATTACGACGAAACGGGCAAGGACGACGGTGCGGATTACACGGCTAAAACGCTTGTCGTAAACGTAAATACGTCAAAAATTGACGTTGAATACGTTAACCTTCCCGCAGAATGGACTTCTATTCAGAACGTAACGTTCAGCGTTGACGTTCACGGTATCTACGGTGCAAGCGCAAGACCCGCGCAGATGCGTGTATATTACCAGAAGACCAGCGGCGGAGCGCCCAATAACCTTACTGTCGAAGCGGACGGCACCTATAAGCTTATAGGAGTTCCCGCGGGCGAATATACGATGTACGCTACTCTCAGCGACACCGAATACAGTAAATATTACTTTATGGACCCTTCGTACAAGTTACAGAGGTTCAACGTAATTCAAGTAACTTCGACGCTGAGCGACAACGATATTAAATGGCAGTATACTCACGACGGTTCAACCAGTGCGCCGTTCGGATTTGCCGAACATGACACCGAGGAAACGGCTGTCGAGTTCAACTTTGACGACAAGTTCTACGTCTTTTCGCTTACGCTGAATGAAACCGAGCTGCATAGCAGATACTACGTTAAAGCAAGATACGACGGAGATACTTTCGTTAAAAACGCGGGCGTACACAAGGTTACGGTATATCTTACCGCATTCTACAAAAACGTAAAATTCGACGACAAGACGTATACAGTATACTTTAAAATCAATCCTTCCAAGATTGATATTTCCGATCTTGAATGGAACTATGACAGGAATCATCCACCCGTTTACGACGGCGCGGTTAAAAAGATACACGTAACAGCCGCAACTCTTGACCTAATCCCGGGACTTACCGCGGAGTACAAGACTGTCGACAGTGAAGGCACCGTAGTCGATCCGATAGCGGCCGGCAGTTACAAAACCACCGTCAGCTTCATTCTTTCGGGCGATTACGCGGTAAACTATATTCTCCCCGTAGAGGAAGATCCCGAATCTTACGAAGGTGAATTCCCGTTCTTCTGCGAATGGCTGGTAGGAAGGGCTAAGCTTGCCGTAGAATGGCAAGAAGCGGTTGACGACAATAGCGGACTTCTGCACTTACCCAGATTAAAGACGGGTGCGGAATACGTAGATTACGTCTACGAGCATAAGGAGTCTGACGGCAGCTGGACTAACGTAGACGCAAAAGATTTAAAAGCCAATGCCGGAGAAGAAACCTTCCGCGCAAACGCGGTTATCAAGGCGGCGTTCGCACAGAATTACGAGCTTGAAAACGCTACGCCTTGCGAGTTTAAAGTAGCTTCCGGCAAGCGCGCGATAGCTATTCATTTCGAGCATAACGGCAAAACAATCGAGGACGGCGAGGAATTCCCCTACACGGGCGAACCCTTCGAGGTTGAGCTGATTGTAGACGGTATCGGGCTTGATATAAAGCAGTATTCGTTTGAATATTTCTTAATCGAAGGCGGAACTACCAAGCTTCCCGGCGCTCCCACGGAGATCGGCTCGTACAAAGCGGAGGTTACCGCGAAGTACGGCGTTGATTCTTATATCTCCGACGAGAGCACTTCCGCAATAAACTTCAAAATAGTAAAAGCAGATTACGATCCTTCCAAGATTTTCTGGATGTATGAACACGGCAAGACCATAATTGCGGCTACTTACGACAAAGATCAAGGCAAATGGGTTGACGAGGACGGCAAAGAAGTTATCTTCGAGTTCGAATACGACGGCACCCAGCACGAGCTGAAAGTCGTTAGTGAATACGAATCGCTCGAGGCTAAGGTTCGCGGAAATACGCAGACGGATGCCGGCGATTGTACGGCAATTGTTGAATTTACTGCTTTCGACGACGCCCATTACAATGATCCCATTCCCGACATCTTCCCGAGAACGCTTTCATGGAAGGTTACGAGGAAGGTAATCAATTACAACGACGTTCGCTGGGGCTATATCGACGCCAACGGCAAGGAAAAGGATTTTGATTTCGATCACGATTCGTTTATGTTCACACGCGACGAAAACGGCGTAGTAGGCATAACGGTTCAACTTATCGGACTTCCTCAAGGCGTTCAGAGCTTAATTCACTACAAGACGAAAAATCTTACCGTTACGGGCAGCGCTGAAGAAGACGGAAATACCCGTGCGGCAATAGGCGAATATCTTACGAGCTTTACCGTCAACGGAGATTGGTCGGATCCTAACTACGAAGATTTCCATTCGGCGGATTTCCCCAACACGATACCCACGCTTTGCACGTGGCAGATCGTCCGCAGAAATCTGTCTAAGATGGATTATCAGGACGGCTTCCCTAAGTTTGACGATAGGTCGCACAGCGTTATAGAGCTTTGTAATATTCCCGAAAAAGATCTCAACTATATAACTATCGATATCACGTTCGTTGACTCTACCGGTGTAAACGTTTATATGAACTATGCCGGTTACGAAGACGTTGCCAATATGATTTTCCATGCCGGCACGTACGACATAAGAGTTTACGAGCTCGTTGGTGAAGAAGAAATTCCCGTTATCTGGGATTTCGTAAGAATAACCGTTGAAAAGAACGTCTTGAACGTAACCTGGGATATGGAAGGCGCATATCCGAGAGCTATGGTAAAAGGTATCTACGCTACGGATATGGTAGGTACGAAATTCTTCAACGAAAACGACGCTGAAGTTCCCCGTGCATACGTTCTGTCTACGAACGGTGAAACGTTCTACGCGGTTGCTTGCGTTACCGAAAAGTACGAAAAGGATATCGACATTATCGTAGACGGTGACGAGAGGGTTGAATTCACTTATCAACCCTATAAACCCGGCGATAATGCCGTAGCGCTTGACTTCCCGACGATAAAGGAAGAAGGCGCAAGCTTGGAATATACGGGCAAGCCGTTGGAATTCCATATCGACGCGTGGGAATTCTATTACACAAACTATCTCTACATCGCGGACGGTAATCTTACGCAGACCGACGAGGGTGAATACTTCGTGCTTCTGCGTTTCAAAAAGGACGCCGACGCATACTGGAAAGCGAAATCGGAAACCGATCCCGACGCGGACTGGAACAGAGATTCCTATCTGCTTAAATTTACGGTGGCCCCTCCCACCAAGTGGGGAGTAAATTATCCCGAGTTCGAAACAAAACGTATTGATTACACTGGTTCCGACGTTGAATTCAAAATCAAAGAATGGGTTGCAATCAGTAAATATCTCGATTATACGGTATACTATAAGGGTGAAAACTTAGGTAAGACGCTTACTTTCAGAAAAGCGGGTATCTATACCGTAGAATTCTTCTTCCCTCAAGGGTCGATAGGTTACTGGGTTAACAACCCTGACAATCCTAAGGAAAAATATACGGTACAGCTTACCGTATGGGATCCCGACAATCCTACTGAGCTTCCCACGCCCGACCTTGATAGGACCGATGCAATGTTTACCGGTTCTGCACTGCAGTTTAAAATCAAGGAATGGGGAACATATGCAAATTATCTTGATGTCGATGTAAGCACCGGTGTTAACAATCTTTCAAACGGATTGTTTACCGCAATTAACGTGGGATCTTACGAAATAAAGTTAAAGATAAAGAAAGGTGTTGACATAACCTTTGCCGACGGCGAAACGGAAGTTGTTCTCCGTTTCAGTATTAAGCCGGACCCCAATTCCGACAAGGAGGCGGAGATCAGTAGACCTTTCTTTGAAGTAACTACCAAAGAGTATACTGGAAGCGAGCTTTCTTTTAACCTCAAAGACTGGACAGAAATTTACTCGGCTTTCCTTGAAGTTTCTTGCGACAATGAAGCGGTGAGAATCGAGAAGGGTAAGTTCTACGTCACCGCAGCAGGCAAATATACCGTTACGGTATCGTTTAAGGAAGACGTAAAAGCCGTATGGTTTGATACCAAGGATAGGGCTCCTTACGAGCTTCATTTCGAAATCACTATACAGGAAAAAGAAGGCGAAGCGCTTATTCCCTCGTTCGTAACAAGTACTAAGGAGTATACCGGCAAGGTAATTACTTTCGATTTGACGAACCTCAATATGGATAGGGTTTCGATAGTTGAAGGTATCGAAAAACTTAAACAGACGAACATAGGCGACTACTCGATAACCTTGAAGCTTAAAGGCGGATACGTTTGGGCCGGAAAAACCGGTGAAGACGCAACCAAGGATATCACGCTGTATTTCCACATTACCAAAGCGACACTCGGCGACATCCAAATCGGCAACGACGGTAAACCCATTGCTGTTGATAAGGACGGCAAGCCCATCGACTTTGACTTCGGCGATCTCGTAGACGTCGTTTACAGAGATAAGGATACCGGCGAAATCGTTAAGAAGGAAGATCTTAAACCCGGCAAAGAGTATAAAGTTGAGCTTGTTATCAAAGATCCTACCAAATTCAATGGAGTAATTGAAAACGGTCAAGAAATACAAGACAAAGTCGCAACTAAAAACCAGTACAGCGGTGATCCCGACAAAGGCGGTTTCCCGTACATTATCTACAGCCCGAGTATCGGAAATACGGATAACGGCGGAAACGGCGGCGGCTTCAACTCGATGTGGTGGATCGCTATCGCCGGTGCAATTCTTGCAGTTATAGCAATTCTCGGCGTAATCATAGGTCTTGCGACCCGCAGAGCCGACGGCGGATACGACGACGGTTACGGTTACGACGACTACTATGACGACTACGACGATGATGACGACTATGATGACGATGACGACTACGACGATTACGACGACTACGACTATTAATCAATAAATTACAGGAGTGAAAACTATGCAAAAAGTATTAGACTGGTTACAGCAAAAATTATGGGTTTTGCCGTACTGGGCATGGATAGCGATAGGTGCCGGCATTTTGTTGCTGCTCATTATCATTATCGCGGTTTCGGCATCCAAGAAAAAGAAGAGGAGAAGAGGACCGCGCCGTCCCAAGGCAAAAAAGAAGAAGAGCGGCAAAAAGGGAGCAAGGCGGCCCGACAATTCCGAGCTCATCCGTTCAAAGGCGGATGCCGACGTTGCCCGCGCCCGCGCAGAAGCTGCTGCTGAAACCGAGAGGATAAGGTCTCATTCTCAAGCAGAAGTTGAGCGCGCCCGTGCAGAGGCGGAAATTGCCCGTGCCCGTGCGGCGAACATGAATAACCCCGCACCCGCGCCTACTCCCATCATTTATCAGCAAGATAACAGCGCTATCGTAAAAGCGCAAATGGAAGCAGAGCTTGCAAGAGCGCAAGCTAAAAACGAAATCGAGCGCGCCCGCGCCGACGCGGAAATTGCAAGACTTAAAGAAGAAGCCGAGCGCAGACGCCGCGACGATGACGACCGCAGACGCCGCGACCGCGACGTTGACGGCGATCGTGACCGTGACCGCAGACGTGCGCGTGAAGACGATAAAGCTCCCGCGGAAGATCCTAGGCTTAAACAGCGTAGGCAGAAAGCCGAGGAAGAAAAGCGTATGCTGCTTGAACAGCAGCGTAGGGCGGAGCTTGCCGCTGAAAACGCTAAAAACGAAAAACAGCGCCAGAAAGCGGAAGCTGATCTTCGCCGCGTTCACGAACGTCTTGACGACGTTAACGCTCAGATTCAGCATATGCAGAGAGATTCCGCACGCCGCGAAGCCGATAACGGTGACTACGTAAAGGCTCAGATCAATGCGGAAGTTGCACGTGTCCGTGCCGAAATGGAAGCGGACCGTGCAAGAGAGAATGCGAGAAACGAAGTCGACCGCGCCCGTGCAGAGGCGGAAATTGCCTCGCTCCGCGCTCAGTCGCTTGCACAGCATCCTTCCTCGAATATGGATAATTCCGAATACGTCAAGGCTAAGGTTGACGCTGAACTTGCACGCGTTCGTGCAGAAATGGAAGCGGAGCGCGCCAAGGCTAAGGCTCAGCAAGAAATCGACAAGTACAAGGCAGACGCGGAAATTGCACGCCTTAGAGCGCAAGCTGCCGGCGGCAACAGCCGTCAAGGCGATTCCGAAGATATCCGCGCCCGCATCGATGCGGAAGTTGCACGTACCCGTGCAGAACTTAAAGCAGAAAACGACAGACTTGCTTCTCAAGCACAGATTGACAGAGCGCAAGCCGACGCGGAAATTGCAAGGCTTAAATCGCAGATTGCAACCAATCCTTTCCCCGTACAAGCTCATAACGAAAGCGCTGATCTTGTAAAGGCCAAGGTTGACGCAGAGCTTACGCGCGTTCGCGCCGAAATGGAAGCTGAGCGCAATAAGATGCAAGCTCAAGCCGAATTAAACAGAATTGCGGCGGAAACGGAAATCGCCAAGCTCAAAGCGCAGATTAAAGATATGCCCCGCGAAGCTGCAGCTGCACCCGTGCAACAGCAATCGCAAGTTGTCGATAGCAGTGCTCTCGTTAAGGCTCAAATGGAAGCAGAGCTTGCAAGAACACAAGCGAAAAACGATATCGAACGCGCTAAGGCAGATGCTGAAATCGCACGCCTTAAACAGCAGATCGAAGCTCAGCAGAATGCACCCGCTCAAGCTCAGCAGCAAGTTATCGATAACAGCGCGCTCATTAAAGCGCAGATGGAAGCAGAGTTTGCAAAACAGCAAGC
>CAMWLA010000018.1 GCA_947174975.1 uncultured Clostridia bacterium
TTTTAATAATAGTTGCTTCAAAGAACATAATAATAATGTTATTTTTGTGAGTTTAACACTTGACGGAATTTGGTAAATTGTGTAGAATAATAAAAAACTGTTTGGAGCTTTTAAATGGAAAACGAAATTGAAAACGAGGGCGGCGTAACAATAGGCTATATTTTCCGCACTATATTTTCGCAGAAGTGGCTTGCGCTTATAATTGCGGTTGTAATTACGCTTGTCGGCACTTTGGGACTGTATTTTATAGATAAAAGAAACGAAATGTACTCGGTTTCGTTCGTTTTACAGCTTCCTAATACCGGTGATGCTTCATCTACGTCATATACCTATCCCGACGGCGAAAGCTTTTACTTTACAGATATTATTTCCAAGAAGAACCTTGAAGACGTTGCATCAAAGGAAGGCTTTGAAGCTATCGACGTGGATAAAATGGTCAAAAATAACGACATTTCTATTATCCGTTCGTTAGACAAGCTTGATGATAAAAATAATGCCGGCGTATATGATTTAAATTATACCGTAAAGGTTAAAGCCAAATATTTTGCGGACGAGGACTCTGCGCGTGACTTTATCGAAGCACTCACTTCATTTCCCCGCGACCATATTGCAAAGATGGGTATAAATTACGACCAAAGTCTTACGACTTCAAAATCGGCTATTACCTACGATGAGCAGTTGACGCTTTTAAAAAATCAGACGGTTTACATTCAGACTAAATACGATGCTCTGATTAAGTCATACGGCAGTGAATTCGTTGTAAGCGATGGAAGAACGTTGGCACAGTGCAAAGATGAGGTGGATGCATATCTTACCAAGGATTTCTTTACTTCATTGAAAAACCGCGCTAAGGAAAACGGTTATATCAAGTCCGGTACGGAAGAAAAGCTCCATTACGAAAGTGAACTTTATTCAAAGGGTCTTGCGCTTAAACGAGCGGAAGCGACTTTGGATGGGCTGAAAGGATTTGCGGCAGATACGGGCTCGATTATCTATGACGAAATAATTTCGCTTAATAGAGAAATAGCTACATTAGAACAAGAAATAAAAATCTTAGAAGAATATATTAAATCTTACTCCAATACGGATAAAATTAAGCCGAAAGACTTTGAGGACGAAATAGCAAGCGTTTACGCAAATGTAGAAAAGTTTACGGCAGATATTGAGCCGGTTGCTTCCTACGTTTACGGAAAAGTAACAAAAATCAACTATTTAAGCACTAAGGTTGTAGAAGTCGAAGGCGGAAGGGGACTTATTATTTCCGCGGTAATCGCACTCGTTGCGGGTATCGTAGTTGCGGCAATCGTCGCATTCGCAGTAGGTTGGAGCAAACAGAAAAAGGTTAAATCAACCGAAAGTGTAAGCGGGGTTCCCGTTTACGGTGAAGCGCAGCTTCAAGCGGCGGCAACCGACGAATCCAAGGAAGAGAAAGATACAAAAAACGACAAATAAAATAATTCAAGGCGGAACGCAAAAGCGCTCCGCCTTAATTTTTATGTGGAACTAATCTTGCTTTTTTGCTATTGATATGCTATACTAAGGTATTATAGGTGCAAAATGTCCGAGATAGAAAAAATCTTAAATTTAATATCTCCGAAAAAGCAAGCGGACGAAGCCTTTTTTAAGGACCTCCTCGACGGCGAAAAACAGCGCGCGTATGAGGACGGACGAATAAGGGCTGTTATGCTTGCGCTTAAAGCTCTGCATATAAACAAGCTGAAAAATAAGATATCGGACGCCAAGCGGGAGCGTGACGAGCTGAATTCGTCAGAGCATAACGCAGAAAATTATAAGCGGGTTATCGAGCTGAATGCGGAAATCAATAGGCTGAATAGCAAAGTTCAGTCTTTTAAGCCTTTTTTCGACGAGCCGTATTTTGCGCGTATGGACCTAATCGACAACATAGAGGGCTACAACAGCTACTATATCGGCAAGCGCGGGGACGAGGGTTTGGAAATCGTCGACTGGCGCGCGCCCCTTGCCCGCAGATATTACCAGAAGAGCAAAACCTCATTTAAAATAAACGATTACGATTACAAGTTAATTCTACGCAGAGCCTTGCGCACCGCAGGCGGGAAAGTACTTGATATGAAAAACGAGTATCTGTCCGTCAAGGGCTATCTTTCCGACGAGGAAATCGCGGGCAGAGACGAGGCGATTATCTTCGACCCCTTTTTAAAGGAAATACTTGAGAACCGCAAGGAAAAGCGTGAAATCTGCGATATAATCGAAACCATTCAAGAAAAGCAGTATGAAATTATCACCTTACCCGAGGACGCGGAATTCATTTTGCAAGGCGTTGCGGGCAGCGGCAAAACTATGATAATGCTTCATAGGCTTTCGTATATTTTATATAACAACGAGGAACTGCGTCCGTCTGACGTGCTTGTGGTGACTCCGTCGGATTCTTTCAACGCGTTCATTGACGAGCTTGCGCAAATTCTCGAGTTAGAGCGAGTTAAAACCTCTACCTTGGACGGCTATTTTTTAAACGTTTTAAAAAACTCGGGAGTGAATATCGAAGGCAAGATAGATTACTTTCAGCCTATCCCGCCCGAATTTTTAAATTACGCTTATACCGATAAATTCGTTTTGGAAATACGCAAAAAGCTTGCCAAAATTTACGACGGCATTCACGGAATGTTTGTTTCCGACGGCTGCAAAGATGTAACGGACGGCGTGCTCGAAGCCTTGGAGAATCAAGAGGAAAAGTACGTTTCCATTAAAAATGCGGGCATAAGGGTAAGGCGCTGCGTTCTCGGTGAAATCAAGGAAAAGGTAGACGGCGGACTTTACTACACAAAGCAGTTCAGAAATATGTTTAACTGCATTTCCGACGTACGCGAATTTTTACAGCTTTTATCCGACGAGCGTATGAACGGACAAGCGTTCTTTTACAGACAGCTTCTCTCGTTCTACAAGTCGCTTAAGTTTTTGCGTAAGTATTCGGAAAAAATCTGTTTGAATGCCGTTTCCGATCTGGACGATTTGCACACAGCCGTGGAAAAGGAAATATCCGACCTCAAACGCTACAAAATCAACGTCGACGGACAAGAAACGCTTACTTATTCCGACAGAATAGAAAAGCGCGAACAGCTTAAAAGAGAGATAATCAAAATCACTCAAACCGTCAAGGATATTGCCGACGAATTTATTCCGTTGTACGACTTTGCCGACGTTCTGCGCGGTGAAAACTATTTAGTTGCTATCGGCAAGTGCGAAACGACTTACGATATACTTCGCTTTTTCTATCGCGAAACGGTTAAAAAAATAAAGACGAGGTTTTCGCTTTCTTCCAAAAAGCTGTGCCGTACGGACCCGTATTCGATGTGCCTTATCTTAAACGAATTAGGGCTTCCGTTAAGCCCTAAGTACCGCTTCATATTCGTGGACGAAGCGCAGGATATTTCTTTAAACGAATACCGCATTCTGCAGTCTATAAACGATAGAGCCGCGTTCAATATATTCGGCGATTTAAAACAGAATATAACCCCTTACCGCGGAATTAAAGACTGGGCGGAGCTTGGATACAAGCAGTTTAATTTGAATCTCAATTACCGCAACACCAACCGTATAGTGGAATACGTATCGGAAAGCCTCAATATCGACATGCAAGCGATAGGAACCGAAGGGAGCAAGGTCGAGGAAATTTCAAAGCGCTCTGTTACGAATTACCTTTCGGAAGGCAAGGGTTTAAGCGCGGTGATAACGAGCGAGGAAGGGCTTGAAAAGCATATGCGCAAAAGCTATAACGTCGTGCGCGATACGGGGCGAATTTCCAAAACGAAAATCAACATTATGACCGTATACGAAAGTAAGGGGCTTGAATTCACTTCGGTTGCTGTCGCGGACGCGGGAATGAGCGAAAACGAAAAATATATCGCGTATACCCGCGCACTCAAAAACCTTGCTATTATAAGATAAATTAAAACGGACAATAATTAAGGATATTTTTATGGCGAACAAGAAAAACGCAAATATGATTGAAATTGAGGGCGAACTTTTAAACTCGGTAAGCTATGCAACTTATTTTTGCCGCTTGCCGTTGTTTACCACGTTCAAAATATTTAACCGTTCGGAAGAGAACGCAAACGATATCACCGTCAGCATAAGCGGAAACGAGCTTATTTTGCCGACGGAAATCAACGTCGCCGAAATTCCGCACGAAAGCAGTATGCGGGTTTCGGTTGAGAATATTTTAAACCCCAAATACCTTGCGGATCTGGAACAGCCCGAAAAGTGCAAGGTAGTAATTAAGCTTGCGCAAGGCAAGAATAATATCTGTTCGCTTAAAGCCGAAGTCCTCGCGCTGCCCATAGACTGTTGGAGCGGACTTTCCGGCAATGCGGAAATGCTTGCCGCATTCGTAAGACCAAAGCTTGCCGACTGTCAGAAAATTTTGGCGGAAGCGGGCTTACAGTTAAAGACTTGGGGCTATTCGTCGGAGTGGAGCGGATATTCCGGGAACGACAGAAACGCAGTCCGCAACGCGGTTGCCGCGGTGTATTCGGCTATCCGTCATTTGAATATAGAAAGATCGGAAACGCAGGATATGACGGATACCGTCAGTGCGGGCGATATAAGCAAGATTATAAAGGACAAGCACGCAACGCCGTTAGAGCTTGCGATTTTCGCCGCGTCTTGCTTCGAAGCTACCAAATTAAACCCCGTTCTCGTCATAGGTAAAAACAAAGTTGGCGTGGGCGTTTGGCTTTACGAAAGCTGTTTTTCTACACCCGTGCAAGACGATATTTCCGTCATCGAAAAATATATAAAGGACGGCGTCAACAACCTTGCGATATTTGACAGCGACGATTTATTCGCGCACAAAAACGCAAGCTTTACGACCAGCGCTTCGCATTTCGAATCGTTTATAAGAAGCGAGTCTTTCGATATCTGCCTCGATATAAAGCGTTCGAGAATTGACGGAGTTTTCCCTCTGCCGTTGAAGGTTAAAACCAAATCGGGTTACGAGCTTTTGGACGACAAGGAGCTTTCGTACAGCGCGAAGCCCCGCCAGGTAATCGACGTAAACAAATACGAATATTCGCGCACGGAATCGAAGGACAAGTCGTGGCAAAGAAGACTGCTTGATTTGTCACTTAGAAATAACTTACTTAATTTTCGTTACAAGCGCGACTGTCTGCATATTCTCTCTTCCGACTTGGGCGCATTCTGCGAAAGGCTTGCTCTCAAAGATAAATTCAAATTAAGCCCGCTTGCAACGGCTATCAAGGACGCGGCATACTTCGGCGGCGCAACCGTCAAGAGTATGGAAGAGCTGATAAAGATCGAAATGAAGTCGGGTCAGCTCAGGTGTTATTCTTCCAAGGAAACGCTTAACGAGGTTGCGGGTTCGCTGATAAGAAAATCGCGCGCGTCGGAGGAAGAGACTGGTTCAAAGACGCTGTATCTTGCGTTCGGCTTCTTAAAATGGAAAAGTAAAAACGACAGCGAGCAAAAATTCGCTCCGCTTGCGCTTCTTCCCGTAAACGTAAAAAAGACGAAAAACGCCGTAATTAATCTGGAAATAGGCGAGGGGTACGAGGTCAATACAACCCTTCTCGAATTTTTAAAGCAAGAGTTCGGCATAGATATCCGCGGACTTGACGGAAAAGAGCTTTCCCCCAAGGAAATTATCGCAATTTTTCGCGCCAAAACGGCGAATATGAAGGGTTGGGCGGTATACGAGGATATTTATCTTTCGCAGTTCACTTTCGCGCGATATGCAATGTGGGCGGACGTCAAAAAGAACGTTAACGAGTACAAGAAAAACCCTCTTATTGCAAGTCTTTTGGCAAATGCGAATAAGATGGTAAACAACAAGCTTTCGGGCAAAAGCGAGGATGACGCCGAGCCTTGCGAAATTATAACCCCGCTTGCTTGCGACAGTACGCAGTACGCCGCGGTTGCGGAATCCGCCAAGGGCACGACGTTCGTTTTGCACGGCCCTCCCGGAACGGGCAAGAGTCAGACGATAACGAACATTATCGCAAATGCAATTTACGACGGTAAACGCGTGCTGTTCGTTGCCGAAAAACAAGCGGCTTTGCAAGTTGTTAAAAAACGCCTTTCGGAAATAGGAATAGGCGATTTCTGCTTAGAGCTTCATTCCGGCAAAAACACTGACAAGGGCGAAATAGTCCGTTCAATCGAAAATACTCTTGCATTGAAAAAGAGCGGTACGGACGATAAATTTACGCTTGCGGGAGAAAAGATTAAGTCCGCACGCAATACCTTGAAAGCGCCCCTTTGCGCACTGCATAAAAAACGCAGACTGGGCGTTTCCGTTTACGAAGCGATTTTGTATTATCTGCAGAACAAAAATGCACCAGAGCTTGTGGACATAGAAAGTACTTTCTACGATTCCTTGACGGAAGAAAAGCTTGCAGAATGCGAAAAGATGCTTGTCATGTCTCAAGCCGCCGCGGAGGAATGCGGGGGCGTGTACCGTTCGCCGTTTTCGGGCGTGTGCTTAACGGAATGCGACAAAAGCGTGAGAGTGGGAGTTTTATGCTCCGCCGAGGTTTTGATTGCAGAGCTTAAACACCTTAAAAATTATATCGCGCTGTTCAACGATACGTTCAATCAGAAAATGAGTAAATTCACCGCGTTAAAGCTCAAATCGCTTTCAAGTATTTTAGGGATATTGAAGAGCGGAGAGCTGGACGAATTTTTCGACTGCGACGAAACGGAATTTTATAAATTTTACAATGCGAATATAAAGTACGACAATACCGTAAAGCTTTGGATGACGAGGTTTAAAACACTTCCCGAAATCGGCAAGCTTGCAGATAAAATCGAAAGCGAGCTTGACAACTGGGGCGAAAACTGGCGTTCGTCAAAGACCTTAATTACAATATTAAAGCGCATGAACAAGTGCGCCGCGACGCCCTTGAAAGAAAAGGAAGAGGTCGAGTGGTTAAAGCGCGCTTACGAACTTGAAGAGTCTAAACAGCGCATACTTACAAACACCAAGCTCGGCGCTCACTTCGCGGGTATGGGCGGAACGCTTAATACGAAACGGCGCGAGGAATTTTTAAAGCCGTTGTACGATTTGCACACCCTCTGCGGGCAAGTCTTTATGGACTACAACGCGGACGCGTTCAACAGCGTTTGCATAAGTTCGGCTGGCGGTCAGTTGAAGCCGCTTATCGCGGGACTTATTCTTGCCATAGCTTCGTTTAATAAGAGCTGCGACACTTTCTTAAAGACCTTAAAGATAGACAAAAAGGAAACCGCGGACTGCGACCTTTTCGAGTTCTACACAACGAAGTGTACGGCGCTCATCGACAATATCGATATGCTCCCCGCATGGTGCCTTTACAAGGCGACGGCGCAGCAGCTTGAAGACAACGGACTTAAATTTATGACCGCCGCAATGGAAAACGGCAGAATCAGCGGCAACGCGATTCTTGCGTCGTTTAGGAAAAACGTTTACAGAAATTTCATTCAGACGAACATTCCCGCTGACGAAGATCTCTCTTCGTTTTCGGCAAGCGTGCAGGAAGCTACCGGTGCGGCGTTTGCACAGCTTTTGGAAGAATTCAGCGCACTTACGCGTACGCACTTAAAGGAAACGCTCATTTCGCGCTTGCCCGAACCCGAAACGGAAGGGCCGCTTGCGCTTGAAATGATGGCGTTCAACCGCAGTATAAAGGGCAAAATGCGCGGCTTCAATTTAAGAGATTTGTTTACCGAGCTGCCTCAGCTTATGCGCGTTATAGCACCTTGTATGCTGATGAGCCCCGCTACGGTTTCGCAGTATCTGCCCGCCGACCCCGAACTGTTCGACACGGTAATTTTCGACGAAGCTTCGCAGATGCCTACTTGCGAAGCGGTGCCGTCGCTTGCAAGAGCTAAGAGCGCGATTATCGTCGGCGACCCCAAGCAGATGCCCCCGACGACTTTCTTCACGGCAACGGGTCAGGACGAGGACAACCCCGAAACGGAGGACTTGGAGTCCGTTCTCGACGACTGCCTTGCCCTCGGCATTCCCGAAAAACACCTCGTATGGCATTACCGCTCGAAGCACGAAAGCCTTATCGCTTTCTCAAACGTAATGTATTATTCCAACAGACTTTGCACGTATCCCTCGCCCGACGCGCTGGATAGCAAGGTTAAGCTTAAATATTTAGAGGACGGCGTTTACGATAGGGGCGCAAGCAAGTGCAATAAAAAGGAAGCCTTAGCTCTCGTCGACGAGGTTATAAAGAGGCTTCAAGAGAATAAGCATTCAAGCATAGGCGTAGTCACGTTCTCAACCCCCCAGCAAGTGTTAATCGAGCGGCTGCTTTCCAAAAAGATTTCCGAAAAGCATTTGGAAGATATCGCATACGAAAGGGAAGAACCGCTGTTCGTCAAAAATCTTGAAAACGTGCAAGGCGACGAGCGCGACGTGATATTATTCTCGGTATGCTACGGTCCCGACGCAAACGGCAAAATTTCATTAAATTTCGGTCCCTTAAATCAGCTTGGCGGCTGGCGAAGATTAAACGTCGCCGTATCGCGTGCAAGGGAAGAGATGGTCGTATTCTCGTCTATGCGCTATTCTATGATAGATATGTCGCGCACCAACTCGCGCGGAGTTGCGGGACTTAAAGCCTTCCTCGAATTTGCCGAAAAGGGCAGAACGAACATTTCCGTAAAGAGCAACGAAATTATTTTGAATAAGCAAGGCATAGGCAAGTTTATTGCCGAAGAGCTGTCCTCATACGGCTACGACTGCCGCTGCGACGTGGGCGTTTCCGACTTCAAAATCGACGTTGCCGTCGTAGACCCGCAAAACAAGCACAACTTTATTCTTGCCGTGCTTTGCGACGGCTCGCAAAGCGCGTTCTCGGTAAAGGACAGAACTATCTTGCAAGTGCAGACCTTAAAGCGCAACAACTGGAACGTTGTAAGGCTGTATTCCATTAACTTCTTCAATAATCCCAAGCGCGAAATAAAGAAGATAAAGGACTATCTCGATAAGCTTACGGCAAACGTTAAGTCGTCCGTCAAAAGCTTTAAAAAGCCGTACAAGGTCTGCAAAACAGACGTTAAAGAGTGCGCACCCGAATATATTTTAAACGGTAAAAACGACGCCGAGGTGGTGAAAGTAATAAAGGCGGTTGTCGCCGCGGAAGAACCCATTTCGCATCAGTTTTTAATAAAGCGCACGCTTGCGCAGTACGGAATACAGAAATCGGGAATTAAGCTTGACAACAAGCTGACAAAGCTTATAAATCTTTGCGTATTCTCGCGTGCGAAAATTCTCGGCAATAAGTACTATTTCCGTTCGGACAAATACTCCGCGTTCGACAGATACCGCGTGGAGGAGGGAACTCCGCTGCGCTCGGCAGATACCGACTTCACCCCTTACGATATCATATCTTTAATAAAGGGAATACTTTTAAGCAGAGTCAGCGTATATACCGACGAGCTTGTACCCCTAGTTTTAAAAGAGCTTAAAGTCCGCTCGTCTGAAAAGTTTATTTCATTTATTTCCGCTTGCATAGACGAAGGCGTTAAACGCGGCATATTTATAAGAAGTATATCGGACAAAATAACTTTATCATAAAAATAAACCCGACTGCTTTTGCAGCCGGGTTTAAAATTGAAATTTATTATTCTGACTTTTCCAAAGTAAATGAAAAACTACCTTCTCTGCATTTACCGTCCGATTCGATTATTATGTAAATCGTTTTATTGCATGTAAACGTTTCGGTTTTTCCTTCAACAGAACCGTCGGTTCCGATTTCGAATAAGTCCAGTTTTTCGTCATTAAAGTCATAGTAAACTTTTATATTTCCTTCTTTCAGCGTTGCATTATAAGTTATAGACGCCTTTTCGTTACTCGTGTTAAATTTGATTACGTACGTTCCGCTGAATTTGTCAAATGAAACTGACGCTGTATCTGAAGTATTTTTCTCCACCATCTTCGAAGAGCTGTAATTACTTGAGTATTTGTTTCCGCAAGCGGATAACGTAAAGCACAAAACCAAAGTCGCTATTGCAATAATAATGCCGGCAATTTTTTTCATATAATTTCTCCTTAAAGTATTGTTTACTGTACAGTCATTCTATCATATTAAAAAATAAAAAGCAAGTGCAACGTGTACATTGCACTTGCTTTTTAAATTATATCCTGCATATCGTATTTACCGGCGGGTTTACCGGCAACGAATATTGCGGCTTTTATCGCGCCCGCGGCGAAAACCTTTTTCGACCGCGCCGAATGGGATAGGGTGATTATTTCGTCTTCGCCCGCAAACATAACTTCGTGTTCGCCGACGATAGTCCCGCCGCGCACGGCGTGAATTCCGATTTCTTTTCCGCGCTTTCCCGCGGTTTTATCTCTGCCGTAAAGATATTCTTTGTTGTTGGCGTTTGCGCTTTGCGCAAGCATAAGCGCGGTGCCCGACGGTGCGTCGACTTTTTGGTTGTGATGCTTTTCGATAATCTCGATATCGAATTTATCGCCCAAAACTTCCGCAGAGGTCTTCACTAATTTCATTAAAAGGTTTACGCCCAAAGAAAAGTTCGCCGTCTTAAAAATTGCAATGCTTTTTGAGGTATCGTCAATCAGCTTCAACTGTTCCTCGCTGTAACCGGTAGAGCCGATAACAACGGCAACGCCGTTTTTAACCGCCCATTTAAGTTCGTCGCTCAAAGCGGCGGGGGAGGAAAAGTCGATAATTACGTCAACCTTTTCCTTGACCGCGCCAAACGATTTATATACGGGAATGCCGATATTTTCGGGCGCATGAATATCCACCCCGCAGACGGCTTTCGCATTACCGTCGCCGTGCATAAGCTCTAAGAGTACGCCACCCATTTTTCCGCCTATTCCGCAGATTAATACGTTAACCATAAATCTTTTTTATTTCCTTTAAAAGTTTTTCTTTGTGCCCCTCTTCAAGTCGTGTGAGGGGAGGGCGGGGGTTACCCGCGTCAAAGCCCAATATATTGCAAGCTTCCTTTACGGGAATGGGATTTACCTCTATAAAGCACGCGTCAATAAGCGGCAGAAGCTTGTCTTGAACCTCGTTCGCTTTGTCGTAATTTCCGTTTGTAACGTAATCGTACATTTGCTTAACAAGCTTTGGCGCGATATTCGAAACAACCGAAATCACGCCCGCCCCGCCTATTGCAAGTATGGGAAGATTGAGCGCGTCCTCGCCCGAGAATAGGTCGCACTTTCCGCGTATGCGGCGCATGGTTTCGCATACTTGCGCCATATTTCCGCTTGCTTCCTTAATTCCCGCAAGGTTGTTTATTTCAGCTATTTTTTCGGCGGTTTCGGGGGCAATATTCACACCCGTGCGCGACGGCACGTTATATGCGATTACCGGCAGATGTACCGCGCCGCATATGGCTTTGTAGTACTCGTATATACCGGTCTGCGTACACTTGTTGTAATACGGCGTAACCGCAAGTATTCCGTCCGCGCCTAATTTTTCAGCTTTGACAGCCGCGGCAACCGCCTTTGCGGTGTCGTTGCTTCCCGCGCCGACTATAATCTTAATTCGCTTACCCGCTTTTTTAACCGCGTAGCGGATAGTTTCTTGCTTTTCGTCTTCGGTCATAGTCGAAGGCTCGCCGGTAGTGCCTAAAATAACCAGCGCGTCCGCGCCGCCCTCGATCTGGAACCCGATCAATTTTCCAAGCGCGTCAAAATTTACTTTACCGTCCTTAAAGGGCGTTATCATTGCGGTTATCACACCGCCAAAACAATTAATCATTGTTACCTCTTAAAATATCCCTTTGCCGCAAGCAGTTCGGCAAGAAGTATCGCGCCGCCCGCCGCTCCGCGCAAAGTGTTGTGGGAAAGTCCTATAAATTTATAATCGAATACGCTGTCCTCTCTAAGCCGCCCCGCGGATATAGCCATACCGTTTTCTATATTTCTGTCGGGTTTGGCTTGCGGATGGTCGTCTTCGTCGAAGTAGTGTATAAACTGTTTGGGTGCGGAAGGGAGTTTTAATTTTTGCGGTTCGCCAGCAAAGCTTTTCCACGCTGAAAGTATTTCGTCCTTTGTTGGCTTTTTTTCAAAGGAAACGAAGCACGCCGCCGTGTGTCCGTCCGATACGGGCACTCTCAAACACTGCGCCGTAATTTTCGGCGAGGTCGCGTTTACTATTTCGCCGCCTTTAACTTCGCCCCAAATTTTAAGGGGTTCTTTTTCGCTCTTTTGCTCTTCGCCGTTTATGTAAGGAATAATATTGTCAATAATTTCGGGCATAGTTTCAAAGGTTTTGCCCGCGCCCGAAATCGCTTGATACGTGGTTACGGCAACGCTCTTTATCCCGAATTTCTTCAAGGGGTGAAGTAGGGGAACGTATGACTGCAGCGAACAGTTGCTCTTCACCGCGATAAACCCGCGTTTGGTGCCCAAGCGCTTTTTCTGCGCATTAATTACTTCAAGGTGTTCGGGGTTTATTTCGGGTATAATCATCGGCACGTCAGCCGTATCTCTGTGCGCGGAATTGTTTGAAACTATCGGACACTCATTCTTTGCGTAAGAGAGTTCCAAAGCCTTCAAGTCGTCCTTTTTCATATTCACGGCGCAGAAGCAGAAGTCAACCGCGCTTGCGATTTTCTGCATATCCGCAGTTGCGTCCAAAACGGTCATATCCGCAAATTTGCGCGGAATAGGCGTATCGAAATTCCATTTTCTGACTGCGTCGCGGTATTTTTTGCCCGCGGAAGATGAAGATGCGGCAAGGCAAGTTACGTTGAAATACGGATGATTTTCCAAAAGCAGCATAAACCTCTGTCCGACCATACCCGTCGCGCCGATAATTCCTACGTTTAATTTTTCCATTTTCGTGTCCTTAAAACTTTTTAATATAGTAACACAAATTCCCATTTTAAGTAAAGTGTTTTTAATGTTGACTTATATCCGTGCAAGTGATATAATCAAATATATGATATGAATAAGGAGATTTTGCGGTGTATACTGATCCACTTTTTAAAGTTTTCGGACACGGCGTTTATTTATACGGCATTTGTTACGGCTTGGGAATAATAATGTGTTTCATTTTCCTCTATTTTACTATGAGGTATAAGAAATTCAACGAATTTTCCAACGACGCCGTTATTTTTATAGGATTTTTCGCTACGGCGTTCGGCGTTTTTTCGGCAATGATTTTCCAAGGCATTTACGACGTTATCGACGGCAAGGAGTTCAGCTTGGGCGGTATGACATTTATAGGCGGACTTATCGGCGGTGTCGCGGGTTTCCTCGGCGTGTGGAATTTGTATATGTACGTTATCCGTCCCCGCACGAAGATAAAGTGGCTTAAAACCGAAATGAACGCAACGCTTTGCGACGCGCTTCCGTTTATTCCTATAGGTATTACCATTGCGCACGCGATAGGAAGGCTGGGTTGCTTTTTCGGCGGCTGCTGCTACGGAATAGAGGCGGAATGGGGACTTCCTTGCGCAGCCGGATCAACCCGCAACGTAATTCCCACACAGCTTTTCGAAATGGCGTTTTTAATTATTCTGTCTGCGGTTATGGCTTTCTTATATTTCAGATATAAGTTCAACTATAACTTCGCACTCTATCCGATAGCTTATGGAATTTTCCGTTTCATCATTGAATACTTCCGCGACGATTACAGAGGCGAATTCATAGGCTCGGTTACCCCCTCGCAGTTCTGGGGAATAATAATGGTAATAGTCGGCATTGCGTATATCTTCGCGCAGTACTTCTTCTTCTCTAAACTAATGAAGCATCCCGAAAACACTGTTGAAGAAGCGGCGGAAGTAACCCCCGAAACCGAAACTGAAGAAAACTCATAATAAAAAGCCCGCTTATCATAAGCGGGCTTTAAATTTGCTTAATTATATTCTTTATTGCTGCCGTCCAGTTAATACCACCGTCGGATTTTCCCGTACGGAGTATCACGGTATCGGTTGACGGCGAAATATATAATATCTGGTCTGACTTGCCCCAAGCGATTAAATCTTTATCGGCTGTGCAGTACCACATATATTTATATCCGATATTTTTGCCGTCAAGGAAAGTGTTTTTATATTCCGCGCTGTTTAAGGGGAATGAGCAAAGAGTAGAGCGGTTCAGCCATTCGGCGTTTATAATTTGAGTTCCGTTCCAATTCCCGCCGTGAAGCACCATACTTCCGATTTTGAGGAAATCGACCGCGTTGAAATTAATTCCGCTTTCCATTTTTTCAAAGCCGGATTTGTCGCTGTCAAGGCTCCACGACGCGTCGTGTTCGGCACCGACTTTGTTCCATATTTCTTGCCGAAAAAACGCGGATACGGTCATCTCGGTGCTGCGCTCTAAAATTATGCCGAGAAGCAGAGGATGGTAATTATTGTAATGAAAATTACCGTTATATTTGTCGGTCAGCTGAGTATGCTCTAAGGCAAGCTTTCTTAAATCGGAATGCCAATAGGTAAGAGAATCGTCGCCGAACCACAGAAATTTATCTTCGTCGTAAACTATATCGGAGCGCATAAGCAGCAAATCTTCAATCGTGGTTTTGCCGATTTTTTTATCTTTAAATTCTTCGATATAGTTTTCAATGGGTTCGTTGACGCTCTTGATATATCCGTCTTCTATCGCCTTGCCGATTAAAAGAGAAACGACCGATTTCGCCATTGAAAACGAGGTGTTAACGGAATTTTCGTTATATCCGTTTGCATACTGTTCGTAAACAATTTTATCGTTTTTTGCGATTATAAACGAAGTGGTCTTTGTGCTTTTAACTAAATTGTTTAAAGTTCTGTTTCCTACGGAGACGCTATCGCCTAACGAAGAATTTATATTTTTTTCGTAAACGTAGGGGGTATCGCTTTTTTGAATAATTCTTTCCGGGAAAATTTTATAATCTGAAACGCTTGAATCGAAGTGGGTAAGCACTCTGCCTAAAAACGTCGGCGAATACATGCCCATAGTTACAACGCAAAGTATAAAAAACGCCAAAACCAAAGCGGCAGAGGGCGTTAAAATACCTATAACTATTTTTTTCTTCTTGCTAAGCTGCTTCATAATTAAAGTATATCAAAGTTATAAAATAATTGCAAGTTCATTTATTTTGGTATTATTTTCTCTGATTT
>CAMWLA010000019.1 GCA_947174975.1 uncultured Clostridia bacterium
TTTTTCAACCCTTACCCCGCCACCCCGCAGTCCTCTCCGTCTCGGGGGCTCGGATTTGTGTAAAAGAGACAGTATTAATTCAGGTGTAGCAGAAACAGTTAGACAACAAACTTGGAACAAAATAAACGCGACTTATAAGATACCAATAAATAATTATTACTTATTATCTTTTAATGATAATGCAACTGAAGATTTTCTAAAATTGTGCTCAAATGAGAAAACGCAAAAAATGGATGATGAAATTGGAGATATACTTGAACTATTTAAGTATGACAAATTCGATAAGTATTTTGAACCGTATCTAAGGATCTACTCTGAAGAAAAGGAAAATTAACTTAATTCTTTAAGTTATTACAAATAAACGATATTCTTTAAGTTATTACAAATAAACGATTTTGTTTAATATAGTTTGAATTTTTGGGATTGACTCTAAATTTGGGAGTTGCTCCCAAATTGGGGTTGAATGACGGATAAAAGTGGGTTGGAAGCATTTTTAGTCCGTCATTCAAAATTTGGGCAGTTAAACTTGCAAAATCAGGGCAAAAAAAGCCCCCAAATGATAAAAAATCATTTGGGAGTAGAATGGGAGTAAAAATTTGAAAGTCATCGAAATCAGCAGATATTGTAGTATTATTTGTCTGCTAACCACAATATATTGTGGTTGAAAAATTTGTTTTTAAGCCTCTGACGAAGTCATTAAATCCGGCTGTCACAGACATAAAAATACCTAATCCGGGTTTTTCGGATTAGGTATTTTCTAATTAAATGTGATATTTTTGTTGACGTGTTTAATTTTTATCTAACGGGCGTTTAGCCTTTTTGGTGCGGAGTTTGCCTTTCGCGCTGGTTTTATTGGTGAAGGCAAGAATTTTTTCCGTGGAGCCGAATGCAAGGATATGGTCGCCGTCCTCGAAAACGTAGTTGGGGGAGGGAGAGGGGACAATATTTTTGCCCTTCTTGATAAGCAGTATGTTTATGCCGAATTTGCCGCGCGGGTTTTCGTCGATAAGCGTTTTTCCGTGCCAGTTCTGGGGAATTGCAATTTCGAAAATCGAATATTCCGAGTCGATTTCGATATAGTCGTAGACGCCGTCGGAATTGAGCTTTACGGCAAGTTTTTCGGCGATATCGTGGTTGGGATATACGACTTCGTCCGCACCGACGCGGAATAAGAATTTGCGCTGTATTTCTGTGTTAGCGCGCGATACGACGTACTTTGCGCCTAAGTCCTTTAAAATGGACGTGATTTCCAAAGAGGACTGGAAGTCGTCGCTTATAGACACGACGCAAGCGTCGAACGAGGGGATATCAAGCGCCTTCAAATTATCCGCGTTCATACAGTTTGCGATAAGCGCGTTGGTGTATTTGGGCGCAAGCGCGTTGATAACCGCTTCGTCCTTGTCGACAATCATAACTTCGTCGCCCATGCGCATAAGTCTTTCACCCAAGATGGTTCCGAATCTTCCCATTCCGATTAATAAAACCGATTTCATTTTTTACCTCATTAACCTATTAACAAATTATCTATCGGGCGACGGATTTCCGCAGTGGCTTTGGTCTGCCCTAAGGCGAGGGCAAGGGTTAAAATTCCCACTCTGCCCGCGTACATTAAAATTATAATTATTATACTTGACGCCACTTTGAGTTTTGGCGTGAAGTCCATACTCAGTCCCGAGCTGCTGAGCGCGGATACGCACTCGAAGGTGATTTCTTTTATTCCCGATTCCGGTTGAATTGCGCAGATAGCGGCAATTGAAATTATCGTCACCATTAGCATTGCGGTGAGTATTGCAAGCGACTGCGAAAGAAGAGAATATTCAATACGCTTTTTCCCTATATTAATATCTCTTTTTCCGCGGAATGCGGCAAGCATACCCATTATAATTACGGCGAAAGTTCCTACGCGCATACCGCCCGCCGTCGAACCCGATCCGCCGCCTATAAACATAAAGACGATAGTCAGCATGTATCCGCTGTCTGAAAGAGTTTTACAGCTTGTCGTTGCAAAGCCCGCGCTTCTGGGTGTAATCGCGTTAAAGAGGGAAGCCAGCAGTAGTTCGCCGAAGTTGAAGTCTTCGTAAGTATTGCGCTCGAATATCATATACAGCGCCGTTCCGACGAGTATCAGAACTAAATTTACGACGAGCACAACCTTGGTGTTAAGCTGGAATTTTTTGAAATTCAGCTTGCAATCTATTATGTCGCTCCACACGGCGAAGCCCAAGCTTCCGCAAATGATAAGCGCGCCGATAGTCAAGCTTACAAGCGGATCTTTTACGTATCCTGTAAGAGATACGAATTTGCTTGCGGGTGTTCCCAGCATATCGAAGCCCGCGTTACAGAACGCCGAAATCGAATGCCAGATTGAAAAATATATTCCCTTGCCAGCACCGAAATCGGGGATAAAGCGGATCATTAATAGGAGTGTGCCTATCGTCTCGCAGATAAGCGTTCCGATAACTATGCGCACAAGCAGAACTTTTACGCCGTTCAAATTGCCCCTTGAGTCGAGCATAAAGACGTTTCTCGTGCCGAGGCTCATCGTATGTTTGAATATAATGAATGCCGCCGAAACGAGGGTCATAAATCCGAATCCGCTCATCTGAATAAGCAAGAGAATGACTAGCTGCCCGAACAGCGTCCAGTGGGTTGCCGTGTCGTAGGGAGCAAGTCCCGTCATCGACACTGCCGACGCCGCCGTGAATAGCGAGTTTATATACGTTGTTTGCTGTCCGTCTTTGGTGGCGAAGGGGAGTATAAGAAGTATACTTCCGATTATCGTTCCCCCCAAATAGAGGAGCGCAAGCATTTGCCAGACGGAAAGTTTTCGCTTTTTAGAATTCATAATTTTACAAATGTGTTTCCGCAAATATGTTTGCGGGCTGATATCAAATTAAATTGAATTGTGCTTCCGCGCATACGTGCAGTGCCGCAATTAAATTTACCTTATAATTATAAGTATTTGCGCTTTAATTGTCAACAATAAACGCGCTTAACGCGGTAATAACAAAAATGCACCGTATCGCACTTTTATACATATAATATAGGATAGAGGTGAATTTATATGTGCGGTATTGTCGGAATTACCGGTGTTGAGGGCGCGGCCGGAGCCGTGTACAAAAGATTGAAGCTTTTGGAATACAGAGGTTACGACTCGGCGGGAATCGCATCCCTTTCAGACGGCGGATTTTCCCTCTGCAAAAGGCGCGGGCGCGTGTATTCGCTCGGCGGGGATATAAAGCATTTGCACGGTAAAACCGCAATAGGTCATACGCGCTGGGCAACCCACGGAAAACCTTCGGACGAGAACGCTCACCCGCATATCTTCGGTAAATTTGCCGTAGTACATAATGGAATTATAGAAAACTACGCCCATCTGAAAGATAAGTATTTCAGCGGGGTCGAATTTAATTCCGAAACGGACAGTGAAGTCGCCGTAAGGCTTTTGCAGCACTTTTACGACGGCGATATTCTGTCCGCCGTTAAAAAGACGGTTAAGCTTCTTGTCGGATCCTTTGCATTAGTTATTATGTGCAGTGATTTCGACGGAATTATCGTTGCCAAAAATAAAAATCCCGCAATCATCGGCTACGGCGTCGGCGCGAACTACTGCGCGAGCGACGCACCCGCGCTTGCGGGACTTTGCAGTGAAATCACCGTTTTATCGGACGGAGATATCGCCGTTTTAACTTCGGACGAAGTAACAATTTACGACGGTGATTTAAAGCGCGTTGTCCGCGAAAAAATCAAAAATCCGGCGCTCGCTTCCGAGCTTGATTTAAACGGCTGTCCCCACTATATGCTTAAAGAAATCCGCGAAGTTCCGCAATCGGTTACTAAAACTTGTGACGCGTACGTATGTACAAGTGATAAGCTGAGAAAATATCTTAAAGGGATAGAGCGCATTATTATAACCGGCTGCGGGACCGCCTACAACAGCGGACTTATCGGCAAAAGATATTTTGAAAGTTTTGCCGGCATTCCCGTCGAGGTTGAAACGGCGGGCGAGTTCAGATACAAACAGCCGATTATTACCGACAAAACCGCAGTTATCGCAATTAGTCAGAGCGGCGAAACCGCCGACACCGTTGAGGCGGCTAAGCTTGTAAAAAATCTTGGCGGCAAGGTCATTGCCGTGACTAATTCGCCCTATTCGGAATTGACGAGAATTGCGGACGCGGTTGTTCCCGTCGAAGCGGGTCAGGAAATCTGCGTGGCGGCGACGAAGAGTTATACGGGGCAGATTGCGGCTTTATATCTGCTCGCGCTGACCGTCGCGGGCAAGGACGTTGCCGATGGCGCAAAAAAATTATATTCGGTCAGTGAGCTGACAAAAAATTTAATTGAACATACGGACATAGGCTCACTTGCGGATATGTGCGCACGTTCGGACGGCGTGTACTTTCTCGGAAGGGATTTGGACTACGCCGTTGCGACGGAAGGCAGTTTGAAATTGAAAGAAATTTCTTACATACCCAGCGAGGGCTATCCCGCGGGGGAACTTAAACACGGCACGCTGGCGCTCATTGATATAAGAACGACTTCGGTGGTTATAATAACCGATAAATCGCTTGCGCCCAAGAGTGAAAACGCGGTGGAGCAGATTTTGTCGCGCCGCGGAAAGGTTGCGGTAATAACCAACCTTAAAGACGTGGCGGAGGAGCTTAAAGAGAAAGCTTTGATTTTGGAAATTCCCGAATGCGATAAATATCTGTCGCCTATTTTGTCGGCGGTAATCGTTCAGCTTTTGGCGTACAAAACTTCGCTGCTTTTATGCCGTGACCCCGATAAACCCAGAAATCTTGCAAAGAGCGTTACCGTTGAATAAATTCAAAAAGCCTTCCAAAAAAGGAAGGCTTTTTTATTAATTGTTTTTGCTTATGATATCGCGGTAAACCGATTCGAGCTTTTCCATATCCATAGGCTTGGCTATATGTGCATCCATTCCCGCGTTCAAGGAATTGTTTATATCCTCGGAGAACGCGTTCGCCGTCATTGCGATAATGGGTATCGTTTTTGCGTCGGGGTGGGAGCTGTTTCTGATAGCCCGCGCAGCTTCGTAGCCGTTCATAACCGGCATCTGGATATCCATAAGAACTCCGTCGTAGTAGCCTTGCGGCGATTTTTCAAACATTTCCAGCGCAATTTTGCCGTTTTCGGCAACCTCGCACGAGCTTGAATACATATCGAGAAGCTCGACTAAAATTTCGGAATTAAGCTCGTTATCCTCGGCGGCAAGGAAGCGTTTACCTTCCAAAGCCTTTTTGGGCGTGCTTTCTTCTTCCTTGTTTTTGTTCATAGAACGTATGTTAAGCTTTAAGTTGGATACGAAGAAGGGTTTGGGGAGGAACGCGTCGATTCCCGCTTCTCTGGCGCTGTCTTCGATTTCGTTCCAGTCGTATGCGGTAAGCATTACGATCGATATATCCTTCGAGATAATCTTGCGTATTCTTTCAGCCGTTTCGATACCGTCCATATCCGGCATTTTCATATCGATGAGAATAAGATCGAAGTCCTCGTTTTTCGCGTGCTTCTCTTTGACGAGCGCGATTGCCTCGCTGCCGCTTAAAACGTAGCTTGCGTCCATTCCCGCGTCGGCAAGGGCGGCGGTTACGTTTTTGCATATATCCTCGTCGTCGTCGACAACTAAAGTGCGGGATATGCCGGCGTCTTCCCAGAATCCGTTGTTTACGTCGTCATCGTCTATTCTCAGCTCAAGCTCTACCGTAAAGGTGCTGCCGAAGCCTTGCTTGCTTTTTACGGAGATAGTGCCGCTCATAAGGTCAACGAGGTTTTTGGTGATAGCCATACCGAGTCCCGTACCTTGAATGGAGTTGACCGTACTTGAAAGTTCGCGCGTAAAGGGTTTAAAGATGTGTTCGAGATAATCGTCCGAAATGCCTATGCCGTTGTCGGTTATGGTGAAGCGTAGGCGCGCAAAGTTTTCGTTAATGCGCGGAAGCTCGCTTATTTCCATTTTTACAGTGCCGTTTTCTGGCGTGTACTTTATCGCGTTGGATAAAATATTTATGAGTATCTGATTAATTCTCAGCTTGTCGCCTAAAAGGTTTTCTTCCTTTAAATCGTGCACGCAGATTTCAAAAATCTGATTTTTGGAAACCGCTTGCGGCCTCATCATATTTCCGAGCTCGTCTACGAATTCCGCAAGGTTGAACTTCTGGATATTCAAAACGTTGTTTCCGTTTTCAATCTTGCTCATATCCAAGACGTCGTTGATAAGCCCCAAGAGGTGCTGTCCCGACGAGTAGATTTTGTTGGTATATTCAATGACCTTTTCGTGGTTTTGGGAATCGCGCTTGATAAGCTCTGTAAAGCCCAAAATCGCGTTCATAGGCGTGCGGATATCGTGCGACATATTGGATAGGAATACGCTCTTTGCCTTGTTGGCGGCTTGCGCGCTTTCCATTGCGTCTTTTAATGCGGTTTCAGACTGGATTTCCGCCGTTCTGTCCGAAAGCAGAATTATGAACTTGTCGACGTTGTCTATAGTCGTTCTGTATACGGTTTCGACGAAGTGCTTAATTTCGCCCGTGGTCTTGTGCATGCGGTTGCGCTTGTTGGTTTCCGATTCGCCGTCTTTAAGGTTTACAAGAGATTTTAAGCTAATCGACAAATCGTCGTCGTATTCTTGAGTTGCGATTGCGTGAATTGCCTTTTGTATATCCTTGGGCGCAATTCCCAAAACGCGCAGTGCGTTGGGGCTGACGTATTCAAGCGAAAAATCTTTCAAGGACATCAGCATATACACGTCGTCGGTGGTGTTTGCAAGCAAGCCGAAAAGCTGTTCGCGGTACTTGACTTCCGTTTCGCCCGCCATAATCTTTCTACGGTAGAAGTAGGTGACGAGTATGAACACTATAAAGATTATGAAAACCAAAAGTACTATTACGGTAAGCGTCTGCGAGGTTTGCAAAACGTCGTCGATGTGGTTTACGATAGAGGAGTTGGGCACTATCGATACGAGGTAGTTATCCGTGCTTTTTAGCGGCACGAACGCAACTACGCGCCCCTCGTCGTTTGAAGTGAGTCTGAGCGCGCCGCGCTTTCCCTCGTCCATAAGCTTTTTGATATTTTCCGTTTCTTGCTCGGTGCTTCCGCTTTGCAGTAAAAGGTCTGATAAATTTTCCGCTGTGCGGTTGCTGTTTTTATGCGTGGGGCGAACCAAAAACGAGCCGTCTGAGTCGATTATATACGAGAAGCCGGTTTCGTTGTAGAAGGAGAGGGAGAATTCTTGCCTTAGGGTATCTATGGTCTGACCCTTTCTGATAACGGCGGTCGTGCCGTCCTCGAAGCTGAACTTTTTGTAGGCGCCGAGGGTCAGTTTGCCGTTGTAATAGTTTAGGTAGGGCTTTGTAATTCCGCTGTCGCCTTGGCAGCCGCTCAAAATATCCGCCGTTTCGGCTTTGGAAAGGTGTTCGGGGCTTTGTCCCGCAAGATACACCGTACTTCCGTTATCGCCGCTGACGATAAGCGAATACATATCGCCGGTCAAAGAATATTTATCGAGAATTGAATGGAGAGTTTCGTCGTCGGGCTTCATTCCGGGCTTTGATAAATCAAGTGCAATTCTTTCTATGCTTGAATACTCTTGACTTGCATAGGTTTCGAATGCGTGACCGCCTTGATAGGTGATTTCTGTCAAGTCGACGATAAGCTGGTTCCAAAGCGCGTTTTTCATGCGCGATAAGTAGTAATATCCGAGAAGCGACGCGGTTACGCATATAACGACTGCAACCGCAGTGAATACGTACATCTGATATTTTTTAAAAATTTCTAACGCCCTTTTCATTTGCCGACTCCTTCAAGCAAGCTTAAAAGCTGCCCTTTCACGTCGTCGGCTTTTTTGCCGCTTAATATCATTTTACCGCATTCGGTAAGATAATTATCGAGAGGGATATTCAAATTGACGTCTGAGGCAATTACGTACTTTCCGTGAAAGTAATCGTACGCCGACGGAGTTATTGCGGAATCTGCGCCGCCAAGCGAAGTCTGTTCCTTCAAAGGAGTAAAACAGCTCTGTTTTTCGCTGAGTTTAAAAAGCGCTTCGGGGCTGGAAAGCATAGCCGCAAGCTTTTTCGCTTCGTTCTCGTTTTCGCCCTTTTTTACGCATATGAGCGAATCTGTCTGCGCAACGAGCACGCATCCTTCCTCAGAGGCACTTTCGCGTTCGAGTATGGGGAAGGGGTGAATTCCGTATCTTAAACTGTCTTCAAGCATTGCGTTGAGCGAGGATGCCGCCCAGCCGCCCGTTATCATAAACGGATATTTGCCCGTTGCAAACAGCCGTAAATCACCCGATAAATGAGTCGTTGAAGCGGCTGTTTTAACGTCTATCCAGCCGCCATCTATCATCTCGTATACGAAATCGATACCGTCGTTTAACGGTTCGGCAAGGGTAGCGGGGGCGGCGTTGAAGTTTTTAAGTTCGCTTGCCGTATCTTTCGTGCAATAGGTTTCGTACATTCCGCGCGCTAAAATAAGCGAAGGAAGAGTGGAGTAGTTATTGCACACGATAGGGGTTATTTTTTGAGATACGAAGTAGCTGCACACGTCTTTGAATTCGTTGTAGTTTTTGGGGGTTTCCTTGCCGTGCTTTTGCAAAAGATCGTAGTTCACGTAAAGCCCGTAGGTTGAAACGCTTGCGGGTATCGCGAAAACCGCGCCGTCCGCGCCGAAAAGCTGGCTTCGTGCAAAATCGCTGAATGCGTTTTCGTTTACAACGTCCGAAAGGTCTGCAAGCTTTTCCGTCATACCGATAAGGCGGTCCCTATCCAGCATAAACACGTCGTCGAGATTTCCGCTTGAATTTCTTCTGTCCAAGGCTTGCCAGTAACTTGTTTCCGGCGCGCTTTCGTACGAAACGGTTATATCGGAATTTTGGGACATAAAGCTTTGCAATACGTCCTCGAAAACGCTAATCGAATATCGGTCGGTTTTATGCCCGAAAACCGTCAAAGCGGTAGTCTGCGTCTGATTATCGCCGTCGATTATGCTTATTGAACTGCCGTCTTCGCCTCCGCAGCCGCTTGCCATTATTGAAAACGCGGCAATCGAAGCGAAAACAAGGGATAACGCCCTCTTTTTCATAATAATCTCCGAATTATATTGTTTTGAGTTTAAACTGAACGGTTACGGGGTTGTGGTCGCTGTAAGCGTATTCGGTGTCTATCGTTTCGAATTTTACGACTTCGATATTGTCTGAAACGATAAATCCGTCTATAACCGTGCTGTAATTTACGTCCTTTTCGTAAGGAATGTCCGCGCCGCGGCAAGTCGCCGCATTTTTGGGCGCAACGATTTTAAAGCCTTCTGCAATTTCGCTTTCGTGCAGTATCGAGTTTTTTACCCAGTCGGGAACTTGCTGTTTGCTTTCAAAATAGTTTAAGGCTTGTTCGTCGCTGTCGAAATCGTCTGCGATAAGGCAGTGGTTGAAGTCGCCGCCCGCAATTACGTAGTTGCCTTTTGCGTATTCCGAGGCAAGTGTTCCGTTCAGCATTTCAAGCTGTTTCGCTCTTATTTTTCCGCCCTCGTCGTATGCAGACATGTGCAAGTTTAAAAGCGTAAGATAATTTTCACTGCCTTCGATCGGAATATAGTTTAGCGAAAAGCAGCGGTCAAGGTCGAAAAATTTATCCGGGAACGAGGAGGTGATGGGGAAAGAACGGCGCACCGAGCTTTCAATTCGATAGCGCGAAAGCGTAAGTATTCCGCTCACCGATTTTCCGATAGGGTCGGAAAATGGGTATATAAGGTTTGCCGTGTGAAAGTTCAAAGCGTAGGTCGAGCAGTAGTTTAAAAGCGCGTCCGTCATTTCCTCGCGCATATTGATTTTGTAGCTTCTGTCGGCTTTTTCGTCCACTTCCTGGAAGAAGTAGAAGTCGGATTTCTTTTCCTTTGCAAGGGAAATCTGACCGTTTATGTTTTTTCTCACGTCGTCCTTGTTCATGCCCTTTGCGTACTTGCCCGCAACTTTCTTTCCGTCGTTCATAACGCCGGTATCCATAAAGAACGAGTATTCGGGTGAGTAAGAGCCGAAGCCCAGATTATACGTCGTAAGGGTGTAATCGGTATCATAAGAAACCTTTTCATTTACGGTACCGCAAACGTCAAGCGCGGTATTATCGTCTATTCTGTAATACTGCGCCGCAACGTAAATTACGTAGCCTACGACGATAAGAATGAACAAACCTATTAGCGAGGCAAGCACTATTGCCGTAATTTTAACTGCTTTTTTCATAATAATTTTTCCAGAGTATTGCGTATTGCGGAAATAAATTCGTCGCTGTAAACTGCGGTCGCGGGCGTGGTCATAAGCGGGATTAAATCTTTGGTGACCGTACCGCCGTTAATCGTATCGAGCGTTGCCTTTTCAAGCGCGTCCGCAAAGCCGATAAGCGGTTTAAGGTTGTCCAGCTCTCCGCGTTTTCTTAAAGCTCCGCTCCAAGCGAAGATAGTTGCAACGGGGTTGGTGGAGGTGCGTTCTCCCGCCAAATATTTGTAGTAGTGGCGGGTAACCGTGCCGTGCGCCGCTTCGTATTCGTACTTGCCGTCGGGGGACACAAGCACCGAAGTCATCATCGCAAGCGAGCCGAACGCGGTCGAAACCATATCGCTCATAACGTCGCCGTCGTAGTTCTTCAGCGCCCAGATAAATCCGCCCTCGCTGCGTATAACGCGCGCCACGGCGTCGTCGATGAGGGTGTAGAAGTAAGTAATGCCTTGTTTTTCGAATTGTTTTTTAAATTCCTTTTCGTAGATATCTTCGAAAATCAGCTTAAAGGTCTGGTCGTATTTTTTGGAAATAGTGTCCTTTGTCGAAAACCATAAATCTTGCTTGGTTGCAAGCGCGTAGTTGAAGCAGGAGCGCGCAAAGGAAGCAATAGAGGTCTGCTTGTTGAACTGACCTTGCAGAACGCCGCCGCACTCGAAATCGTAAATCGTTTCGCGCGTAACCTTTCCGTCCAAGTCGGTGAACACAAGCTCGGCCTTGCCTTCGTCAACCGTCATTTCGGTTGCCTTGTAAACGTCGCCGTAGGCGTGCCTTGCGATTGTTATCGGCTTTTTCCAGTTCGATACCGCGGGTTTGATTGCGGGGATTATAATCGGTGCGCGGAATACGGTTCCGTCAAGCTCGGCGCGGATTGTGCCGTTCGGGCTTTTCCACATCTCTTTGAGGTTGTATTCTTCAACACGCTGTTTATTCGGCGTGATAGTCGCGCACTTTACGGCAACGCCAAGCTTTTTGGTTGCTCTTGCCGCTTGCAAGGTTATCTCGTCGTTCGTTTCGTCGCGCTTTTTTAAACCCAAATCGTAGTATTCGGTTTTGAGGTCGACGAAAGGAAGTATAAGCTCGTCCTTAATGTTTTTCCAAAGTATTCTCGTCATTTCGTCGCCGTCCATTTCAACGAGCGGCGTTTTCATCTTTATTTTCTGCATAATAACCTCATAAATTTTTCGTGAACATTAGTAATCCGCCCGCCTTTAAAATTTGTTGCTGGCGTTCTGTGAAGTTGCAAATTAATTCGTATGTTTTTCCGTTGGTCTTGTCTGTAAGCGTAACTTGTCCGCGCTTTATGCCATCGAATAAATCGCACAGCTCGATTTCGTCGTTTTGCGAAATTTCGCCGTAAGCCTTTTCGTCGGCGAACGTGAGCGGAAGTATTCCCGCATTTACAAGGTTTGCCGCGTGTATGCGCGCAAAGCTTTTTGCGATTACGGCTTTAACGCCGAGATACAGCGGAACGAGAGCCGCATGTTCGCGCGATGAGCCTTGTCCGTAATTGCTTCCGCCGAGTATCACGCTTGATTTAAGCGCTTTCGCCCTTTCGGGGAAGCCCTCGTCGATTACCGAGAAGCAGAATTTCGAAAGGTAGGGTATATTCGAGCGGTACGGCAGAATTTTCGCGCCCGCGGGCATAATGTGGTCGGTTGTGATGTTGTCGCCCGTTTTCAGTGCGACTGTTGCCGAAATTTTATTTTCCAAGGCAGCGCCCGAGGGTACTGGCTTTATGTTGGGGCCGCGTACTATTTCGTGCTTTTTCGCTTCCTTTTCGGGAAGGGGCATAATTATCGCGCTGTCGTCGATTTCGAATTTATCGGGCAGAGGAAGGGGCGAAATTTCGTCCAAAGTGCGCGGGTCGGTAATTTTTCCGAAAATCGCGCTTGCCGCTGCCGTTTCGGGGGAAACGAGGTAGACCTCGGCGTCCTTCGTGCCGCTTCTGCCTAAAAAGTTTCTGTTAAAGGTGCGTAAGGATACGCCCGCGCTGTTGGGTGAAAAGCCCATTCCTATGCAAGGGCCGCAAGCGCATTCCAAAAGCCTTGCGCCCGATTTTAAAATATCTTGCAGTGCGCCCGAAGCCGAAAGTGCGGAAAGCACTTGTTTCGAGCCGGGCGATATTGAAAGGCTTACGCTGTCGGCAACCGTTCTGCCCTTTAAGATAGCGGAAACCTTTAAAAGGTCGGCAAGCGACGAATTCGTACACGAACCTATGCACACTTGATCAACCTTTACGTTTTTAAGGGAGGAAACCTTAACTACGTTGTCGGGGCTGTGCGGGCAAGCGATAAGCGGTTCCAATTTGTCGAGGTCGATTTCGATAATTTTATCGTAAACCGCGTCGCTATCGCTCTCTAAGGGTACGAAATCGCTTTCGCGGCCTTGTTTTTTCAGAAATTCGCACGTAATTTCATCGGAAGGGAAGATAGAGGTGGTAGCTCCCAGCTCGGTTCCCATATTCGTAATGGTCGCGCGTTCGGGTACGGAAAGCGTTTTAATTCCCTCGCCGCCCCATTCGATAATTGCGCCGACGCCGCCCTTGACGGACAGAATACGCAACAGCTCAAGCGAAATATCCTTTGCGGACACGAACGGTTTAAGCTTTCCTTTAAGGTTAACCTTAAACATTTTCGGCATCGTTATGTAGTAAGCTCCGCCGCCCATAGCTACGGCGACGTCAAGCCCGCCCGCGCCGAATGCAAGCATACCCAGCCCGCCGCCCGTGGGGGTGTGGCTGTCGGAGCCTATAAGCGTTTTTGCGGGTTTGCCGAAGCGTTCCAGATGCACTTGGTGGCATATTCCGTTGCCAGCCTTGGAAAAGCGCAGTCCGTGCTTTGCGCAGACGGACTGAATATAGCGGTGGTCGTCGGCGTTCTCGAAGCCGCATTGAAGGGTATTGTGGTCTACGTACGCAACCGAAAGCTCGGTTTTCACGCGCTCGATGCCCATTGCCTCGAATTCGAGGTACGCCATAGTACCCGTCGCGTCTTGCGTGAGGGTCTGGTCGATTCTGAGGGCGATTTCTTCGCCTTGAACCATATTTCCGCTAATTAAGTGGTTTTTGATTATCTTTTGCGCAATTGTCAGTCCCATTTCAGTCCTCTTTCAAATCGGAATACTTTTCAACTAATTCTTTAAGTTCGCCGTCGGAAATAGAGGTCTGGCGTTCGTTTTCGTATTCCTTATCGACCCATTCTTTGATTTTTTGCACCAGATCGCTGTGCTTGCTGATTTCCTTGTCGGTGCCTAAAAGGTTGTAGTTGGAGTTTATCCAGAAAGCTATGCCCGCAAGTCCCGAAGTCTTGGAAATAGTTACGTTCACCTTGCGGTTTAAAATCTTTTCGGTGTCGAAAATGTTGTAAATTTCTTCGTCCTTCATAAGTCCGTCGGCGTGAATGCCCGCGCGGGTCTTGTTGAAGTTTGCCCCGACGAAGGGAGTCATAGGGGGTGCGGTGTAGCCGATATTTTTACGGAAATAGTCGTAAATTTCGGTTATTGCCGTCGTATCCATTCCGTCAAGCGTGCCTTTAAGGGACGCGTATTCTATAACCATAGCTTCGAGGGGAATGTTTCCAGTGCGTTCGCCTATGCCCAAAAGCGAGCAGTTTACCGCGCACGCGCCGTGAAGCCACGCCGCCGTGGCGTTTGCAACCGCCTTGTAAAAGTCGTTATGGCCGTGCCATTCGAGGTTTTCGCTGGGAACGTCGGCGTACTCTTGTATGCCGTAGATAATTCCGGGAACGCTCCTCGGGAGAGCGACTTCGGAATAGGGTATTCCGTAGCCCATTGTGTCGCAAGCGCGGATTTTTACGGGAATTTTGTATTCTTCCGAAAGCTTTTGCAGCTCGTTTATAAACGGAACTACGAAGCCGTAGAAGTCGGCGCGGGTGATGTCCTCGAAGTGGCAGCGGGGGATAATTCCGTTGTCGAACGCCGATTTTACGATAGAAAGGTAGTGCTCGAGAACTTGTCCGCGCGTCATATGCAGCTTTTTGAAAATGTGGTAGTCGGAGCAGCTTACCAGAATCCCCGTTTCCTTGATTTTCATCTCTTTTACAAGCTTGAAATCTTCCTTGGTTGCCCTTATCCACGCGGTGATTTCGGGAAATTTCAAACCAAGTTCTCTGCACTTGTCAAGCGCTTCTCTGTCCTTTTTGCTGTATATGAAAAACTCCGTCTGGCGGATAATTCCCTTGGGTCCGCCAAGCTTTGAAAGCAGTTTATAAAGCTCGACAATCTGCTTCACAGAATAGGGTTCGACAGACTGCTGACCGTCGCGCATAGTGGTGTCGGTTATCCAGATTTCCTTGGGCATGTTCATAGGAGAACGCCTATGGTTGAAGGGGATTTTGGGTATCTCGTCGTAGTTGTAAATGTCCCTATAGAGGTTGGGTTCAGCCACGTCCTGGAGGGAGAATTTATATGATTTCTGCTCTAAAAGGTTGCTTTTGTCTGAAATTTCTATCATTTTATCACCGTTGTAACAAATTATACTCAACTTACATTATACCATATTATATATAC
>CAMWLA010000020.1 GCA_947174975.1 uncultured Clostridia bacterium
ACCGCTGCAACCGCTGAACGCACTGTCACCTATAGAAGTCACGCTGTCGGGGATTACTACACTTGTCAAACCTATACAATCTCTGAACGCACTTTTACCGATAGTATTCACACTGTTTGGAATTGTAACGCTTTTCAACCCTTCACAACGACTAAACGCGTTTACATCGATATAAGTTACGCTATCCGGTATAATTACACTTGTAATATTGTTGCACCCATAAAATGCCTCTTCCGCAATTGAAACAACCGGCTTACCGTTATATTCTGAAGGTATATAAATATCTGTATCGCTAACGTTATTTAAGCCACTGCAACTATAAGAATTTTTATCACTTGAAAGAACAAATTTCAGCCCTTCCGTAGGTTTATGTTGTCCACATACGGTACAAATATTATCAACAAAATTATGTTCGCCTATTTTAGGAATTATGATACTTGACTTATCGGTTATTTCAAGTTTTCCGTCTTGATCTAAAAACCACTTACCACAACGTGTACAATAATAATAAGCCTTATTACCGTCTACACAAGTTGCATCTTTTGCTTCAACGTAAGTTAACTTGTGACTCTTTTCAATTACAACACTTGATTTATCGGTAATCTCGTTTTTACAGTCTTTATCTGAAAACCACTTATTACAGTCGGTACAAATGTAATAGCCTATATTGCCATCCTCAGTGCAAGTTGAAGTTTTTACACCAATAAACGTCAGCGAGTGTTTATGTTCGTTGTCACCGCCTTCTTCGCCATCCGGCTTCTTTTTATCACCGCCTTCTTCGTCGTCCGGCTTCTCTTTATCACCGCCTTCTTCGTCGGTTTTTTGTGTAGTGTCGCCTTGATCGGTACCGTTACCTACACTATCGCAACTACTGAAATCGTAAAAATAAGCCAATAAACCGAATGCACAAAGACCAATTATAATTATTGAAATAATTACGATTAAACTAACAAGTACTTTTTTCATTTTTCTCTCCTCAAAATAGGTAAGTTATACTTCCCTCATATTTAGATGTTGAGCGTATGCAGTATATCATTTTACATTGATTTTGTCAACAAGCATAAGCCGTTTAAAATATAAGCCGCGCGGACGAAATCGTCCGCGCGGCACTTTCGTTTGATTTGTGGTTTGTCTGTATATAGTATAAGCATAAGGCTTATTAGTTTTGTAAATTCTTAATCTGCAATTTTAAAAGCGAATTTTCGTCGCTTAAGCGTTTTACTACTTGCGTTAAGCGCTTGTTTTCTTCTTTAAGTCCGCTTGCAAGTCTGTCGTACAAATCGTTGATTTCGTTTTCAAGCTTAACCCGCGCCTCATCGGTTGAGTTAAGCCCGCACTCCTTCATAAGCTTTTCAATGCGCTCCGGCTGCTTGGAAAGCACGTTTCTGTACTTGTTCTGATATCTTAGCATCAGCTTGCTGTCCCCGCCCGATAAATTCTGCACCGCGCGCCTTACGGAAATGCCCTTGCTCTTCTGCATAAGTATTCCCTTTAAAATTTCGTCTGTTTCCTTGTCCGAAAATTGAACTATTTTCTCCGCCTTTAAATTGGTGCCGCTAAGTAGCTCCTTTACTCGCTTATCCCCGCTTGAACGGAGTAGTGCGTAATAATAATTCCTCACGCTCCCTTTTGCTCTGCCCGTCTTTTGCGCATACTGGGCGAATATTCCCGAAAGGGTGTTGCCCGCGTTAATTCCTTCGCATACGTAGCTTACAAGACTTTTAGCTTCTTCTTCCGTGTAGCCGTTTATTTTATTCATATAAGCCTCCCATCTGAATTTAAAATTATCGGTTTTGTTATTGACATAATTCAATTTATATAAACATTAAATATAGAGATGAGAGTATATTTTTTATCTTGCATACCCGCGATTTTAAAGCTTAACGGTATGTATATAGGCGCAATAGACGGGTTTGAAAGGCATATCGAGCTTGACCCCAAGGACAGAGTTTTTGCGGAAATTATCCCCGACGAAAATCTGCACGGAATAAATTTTTTCCTTGACGAGAAGTTTTTCAAAAGCCCCCCGTCCTTTTGCGATTTGTATCTGTTGGAGGGCGACGCGCTCATTTATATCCGCGAATACGCGGAAAAGGACGCAAAAATCGAGGTTCTGCACCAAACGCGTTTCTGCGGAAATTTAATAACGATTTTCGCGCAAGCGGGGCTTTACCTTTCAATAGACGGAGTTGAATATTCGCTTACGCCCCTACCTTCCTCATTCAGAAAATTCACGGCCGAGACTTACACTCTTGCGGGCAGAGAAGTGTTTGCCATATCTAACGGAAGGCACCTCATAATAATTTCCGACCGCGGAAAAATCGTTTTCAAAAGTCCCGCCGACAGCTTTGAAATTTCCGACGTACTGAAAATCACGGCCGGGTTCGAAACCTGTACCGCGGCGAGCGCCGAATGCGAATATTCCTACGACGGCGAAAACTTAAAGCTTATTTCCGCAAAGACGAGCGAGCTACGCCCGCCCGAACCCGAAATTTTACACTTTGCGTTTTTTGAAAGCGTATTGACAAGCGCGGACTTCGAAAAATATCTGTGTGCCGACCTCAAAGAAAAAGCGGGCAGTCTTCGAAGCTATCTCGGCGATTTCGTTTCGGTGACCGTACCGCCCGAAAAGTTTTATATTATTCACGGCGATATAAAAGCCGCGGGGCTTGTCTATCCGAAGTCGGAAAACCTTTACGAAATCAAATATTTTGCGGTGGACTGTGCCGACGGCGTAATTACTAATATTTATCCTATTGAATAAAAAAAAGGCTGCGGAGAATGTTCCGCAGCCTTTATATTTTTTAATTAATATTTTGTTACTTCCATTTTTACGATGATTATTGGCATCGAAATAACCGTAAAGCTCGTTTCGATATCTTTGCCGCCCTCGTCGGCAAACTTGTCCTCCGTTTCAACCTTGACGTTGACGGGCGTCGTCAGCTTGTTCGTCGAGCCGAGAGTGGTTGCATAGTCGGAAACGGCGTCGGTCAAGTCTTCAAGCTTGTTCCTTGCTTTGTCGTTTTTAAGCTGTCCGAATACGGCGTACTTGTCGGCGGTATACGTAGAACCGTCCTTCATCTGTAATGAGAATAAGCTTGTCGCGCAGTTGTAGTTATAGTCGCGGGGAAGAATCTGGTCAAAGCTGTTCTTTACGAATATGGGCTGAATATCCTTCTTATAGTACACCATTTTAAGCGTACCGTAAGTTGCCGTAAGTCCCTTGTTGTCCGCTATCTTATGACCGTTTTCGGAAAATTCACCGATAAGCGTGGATAAAGCGTCTTGTGCTTCAACTATTTCCTTGCCCTTCTTATCGAAAGTGGTCTTCTTAAATACCGATGCAGTGAAATCGCCGTTCTTTATGCCCTCGTTTACGAGATCGTAATAATCCTTTTCCTTGGAATGATTTTCGAAATATTCACCCATAGCGTTACGGCCGTTAGAGCTTACGTAACCCGACGTTTCACTGTCATCATACCAGTATTCGCCGCCGACCCAGTCGGAAGACTTGTAGTCGTGAATAATAGTATTATCATAGAAACCGGCGTCAACAAGCTCGATAAAGTGCTGAACCGTCTGCGGATACATATTCCTATAAAGGGTATAATCTATCTCGTACTCTTCTTGATTAAAGCTTATCGTGATTCTTACGGTGGGGTGTTTTGACTTTACAGTACAAGCGCAAGCACCCGCCGAAACTCCGACGACTGCCGCTAAACCCAACGCAAGACACATCTTTTTTATTTTCTTTGACATAATAGTCCCTCTTGTATTTACACTGTTACCATATTATTTTACTTTTTATTGCAACCGCTGTCAAGCAATTTGTTTGTTGAAAGAAAAAAAGCTACTGCAATTGCAGTAGCTTTTTGTTCGAAATTGTATTCGGTTTCTATAAGCGAGCAGAACAAGGCGCGCGAGGATAACCCGAAGGAGCTTACAATGAAGTAAGTGACTGAGAGTTGCCACAGCGCAACGACGTTATGCGACGCTTAGAGGAAGCGTAATATTATTCCATAGCTGCGGTTGCGCCGGCTGCCTTAAGATCAGCAACGATCTTTTCAGCTTCTTCCTTAGCAACGTTTTCTTTAAGTACGCCGCCCTTTTCAACTGCTTGCTTAGCTTCAACAAGTCCGAGACCGGTGAATGCACGAACAACCTTGATAACGTCGATTTTCTTGTCGCCTGCGTCTTTAAGAACGATGTTGAACTCGGTCTTTTCTTCAGCTGCTGCGGGAGCTGCTGCGCCTGCAACGGGAGCTGCTGCTACTGCAACGGGAGCTGCTGCGGATACGCCGAACTCCTCTTCAAGTGCCTTTACAAGCTCGTTGAGCTCTAAAACTGTCATTGATTTAACTTCTTCGATAAATTTCTTTACGTCTGCCATTTTATTTATTCTCCTAAATGATTTTTTATAATTTTATTTTTTTGCGCTTTAAGGCAACGCCCGCCTTATAATAAACTTCACATAAGCGTCGCATAACTTCGTTCCGCTGCGGCAACTTTCAGTCACTTACGTCACTGTAAGCTCCTTCAAGTTTTCCTCGCGCTCCTTGTTCTGCTTGCTTCTGCGTAGTTTAGTTTAATTATGATTTAGCTTGCGCTATACCATTGAGTACGCGAACGATACCCGAAAGCAAATTGTTCAATACGCCCGCGAAGTTTGCAACGGGAGCCTGCATCGAGCCAAGCATCTTTGCAACCAGCTCTTCCCTTGAAGGCATACTTGCGAGTGCTTTTGCCGCCGACTTATCGCAGTAAGCGTTGTCAACGAACGCGCTCTTAATTACGATTTTGCCTTCGTAATTCTTTTCAGCCTCGTGCATAAGCTTTGCCGCGCCGGTTTCGTCAGCGCCGAAAGCGAATGCGGTGGGGCCGTTAAGGTCTGCGTCAAAATCTTTGAATCCTAAATCGTTGAAAGCTTTTCTAACTAAAGTGTTTTTGTAAACCTTGTACTCACAGTTAGCTTCTCTGCACTTGTTACGAAGCTCGGAAACTTCGGCAACGGTGAGCTTGTTGTAATCAACCAAAACTACCGACTTGGAATTTTTGATTTTTTCAACAATTTCTTCAACGACGACTTTTTTAGCCTTTAAATTAGCCGATTCTTTCTTAATTTCTTCCAAAGCCACCCTCCTATTTTTTTATGAAAAATTCCCTATTGCCATAAAGGTAATAGGGAATTATAAAGCAAAATATTAACTTTATTTTCCTTCACCTCGGTAGGATTTACGCACAGCGACCTACTGTCTATGGCAAACAAAAATTTATTTACTTTATTATTATACCGTATCTTTACAATTAAGTCAACTGATTTAAGATACGGTTTCCAACAAAAACGCAGAGAAACAAGCAGAGCAAGGAACGCGAGGAAAACCCGAAGGAGTTTACATAGAAGTAAATGACTGAGGATTGCCACAGCGTGACACTGCTATGCGCCGTTTGTATGCGTTTTTAGCCCTTATTAAAGGTTACTTTTACGCCGGGGCCCATAGTTGAAGCAAGGGTTACGGACTTAATGTACTGTCCCTTTGCCGCAGCGGGCTTAGCCTTAACGATTGCGTCCATAAGCGCATTGAAGTTTTCCGTAAGCTTTTCAGCGCCGAACGACTTTTTGCCGATGGGGCAGTGAATGATAGCGGTTTTATCAAGACGGTATTCAACTTTACCGGCTTTAACTTCCTGAACTGCCTTTGCAACGTCCATAGTAACGGTACCAGACTTGGGGTTGGGCATTAAGCCCTTAGGTCCTAAGACACGACCGATTCTACCTACAACGCCCATCATATCGGGAGTGGTAATCATAACGTCGAAGTCGAACCAGTTATCTTTCTGGATACGCTGAATCATTTCTTCAGCACCGACAAAGTCGGCGCCTGCGGCGGTTGCCGCGTCAGCCTTATCGCCCTTTGCGATTACGAGTACTCTCTGCTGCTTACCGGTACCGTTGGGAAGAACGATAACTCCGCGGACTTGCTGGTCAGCTTGTCTGGGGTCAACGCCCAAACGTACGTGAAGCTCGATTGTTTCGTCGAATTTAGCCTTAGCCGTATCGATAACGGTTTTAACCGCATCGTTTAAGTCATAGGACTTGGAACGGTCGTAGGATGCTATGCTTTCTGCATACTTTTTAGCAAATTTCATAACCTTATTCCTCCACCGTAACGCCCATCGAGCGGGCGGTTCCTTTTACCATACTTTTAGCCGCTTCGATGTCGGAGCAGTTTAAGTCGGGCATTTTCGTTTTTGCGATTTCTTCCACCTGCGCCTTAGTCAGCTTGCCGACCTTGTCCCTATTGGGGCGTGCGCTTGCCGTCTCAAGACCCAAAGCCTTTTTAATAAGGACGGGTGTGGGGGGCGTTTTCAGAACGAAGGTGAAGCTTCTGTCCTGATAAATGGTTACTACGCAAGGGATGATAAGTCCCGCTTGGTGTGCCGTTTTTGCATTGAATTCCTTGGTAAAGCCGGGTATGTTGATACCGTGGGGGCCAAGCGTAGAACCTACGGGAGGCGCGGGGGTTGCTTTACCGGCGGGAAGCTGCAGCTTAACTACAGCCGTAATCTTCTTTGCCATAAAATATATCCTCCATGTGGTTAAAACGAATACGCCATAAAAGATTTAACGTACTCTCCCACAAATTTAACTAATTAATCTACTTTTTTAATTTGAAGATATTCAACCTCAACATCAGTGTTGCGACCGAACATTTCCACGTTGATCTTTGCCTTCTGGGCAACGTCGTTGAGCTCGATAATGTCGCCCTTGAAGCCCTCTAAGGGACCGGAAACGACTTCAACGTTATCGCCGACTGCAAACTCGCCCTCGATAACGACCGTTTCAAGGTGCATCTTGCGGATTTCGTCCTCTTTCAGCGGAATGGGTCTGCCCATGGGACCTACGAAGCCCGTAACGCCCCTCGTGTTGGTAATCAGATACCAAAGCTGATTGGAATACTTCATTTTTATAAAGACGTAGCAAGGTAAAAGCTTACGCTCGACAAGCTTACGCTTGCCGTTGCTCTTTTCTTCGATAGTCTGCTCCATAGGGATTTTGACTTCGAAAATCATATCTTGCAAGTTATTGTTTTCAATAAGCCTTTCAAGGTTTTCTTTTACCATTGATTCGTAGCCCGAATAAGTATGAAGAATAAACCAGCAAGGCGTAGTTTCAATATCTACCATTATTCGATACCCTTAATGCCGGTTATGAGATGCAAAAGCTCTTGCAAGCCGTAGTTGATAAGCGTTGCAACTACCGTGAACGCAATAACGACTACCAAAACAACGCAAGTAGCTTTAACTACTTTGGGGAACGTAGGCCAAGTTACCCTTTTCAGTTCCGAAAAGGTTTCCTTGAGCTTTCTGCCCATTCTTACGAATATATTGGGCTTTTTGACCTTATTATCGCTTTTCTGTGCCATAATACTCCTTTAATTAGGACAACCCTTATTTGGTTTCCTTATGCTCGGTGTGTTTTTTGCAGAAAGGACAGTATTTGGAAATGGTAAGCCTGTCCGGATCGTTACGCTTATTCTTGTAGCTGTCGTAATTTCTGCGCTTGCACTCGGTGCATTCGAAGGTGATTTTAGCCCTTGTTGATGCTTTCATTTTGGAAAACTCCGTACAAAAAAATTACACCCCCCTAAGTTGGGTGTAACGAAAGTTTACCATAATATAAATATACTTGTCAATCATTTTGCCTTGATTAACGCAAAAAATTTCGGTTCCCGACAGTCGGGAACCGATTATTTTAATATTTTTCTCTCTTGGTATAAGTGGTATGTAAAAGTTCATGTGCCTTGTGGCTTGAGGGCTTTTCGAAATACTCCTTATAAAGCGTATCGACTGCGGGATTTTCGTGCGAAGTGCGCAACTTCTTTTCTCTGTCGTAGTCGTAAAGCGCTTGTGCGCGGACTGCCTTCAGATCGATAGAGTTTCTGATTTCGTCGTGAACGTAGGGCTGACCGCCTCCGTTGATACAGCCGCCGGGGCAAGCCATAATCTCGACGAACGCGTAATTCTTTTTACCGCTTCTGATATCTTCAAGAACTTTTCTTGCATTATTGAGTCCGCTTGCTACCGCAACCTTTAAGACGGTGCTGCCGACCTTGTACTCGGCTTCCTTAACGCCCGCCGTTCCGCGGACCTCTTTAAATTCGATAGGTGCACCGCTTCCGCCGAGCTTAGCCGCTGCAGTCCTTAAAGCCGCTTCCATAACTCCGCCCGTCGCGCCGAAAATCGCGCCCGCGCCGCTGGCTTCTTCGAAAGGCGTGTCGAACTCGCCGTCGGGAATATTCACGAAATCTATACCCGCTTCCTTAATCATTTTCGCAAGCTCGCGCGTGGTGATAGCCGCGTCCGTGTAATGACCGAGCTCGTCGCGCGTTACCTCGAATTTCTTTGCCGTGCAAGGAATTACCGAAACCACGAACAGATCCTTCGGGTCTATGCCGTTCTTCTCGCAGTAATAGGTTTTGAGTACCGCCGAGAACATCTCCTGCGGCGATTTGCAAGTTGAAATGTTGGGTAAAAATTCGGGATAGTAATGTTCCGCAAACTTGACCCAGCCGGGGCAGCAGCTTGTGAACATGGGAAGCGTACCGCCGCTACTAAGTCTTTGCATAAGCTCGGTAGCCTCTTCCATAATGGTAAGATCCGCCGTGATATCCATATTGAAGCACTTGATATCGCCGAGCTGTTTTATGGCGGCAACCATTTTGCCCTCGACGTTGGTGCCTACGGGCAAGCCGAACGCTTCGCCCAAGGTTGCCCTAACCGACGGAGCGGTGAAGAATACGACCTTTTTGGTAGGGTCGACTATCGCGCCCCAGACGTCGGCAACGTTGCTCTTTTCATAGAGTGCGCCGACGGGACAAGCAACTACGCACTGACCGCAGTTAACGCAAGGCGTATGCGCAAGCGAAACGCCGTAGGGCGAGCCGATAGTCTTTGCATATCCTCTGTTCTGCGGGCCGATTGCGCCGATGGTCTGCTGAGTACAAGCCGCAACGCAGCGCGTGCACATAACGCACTTGCTGTTGTCCCTTACTACGGAAGGCGACAAATCGTCGATAGGCTTCAAGTCGTGGTCGGTGCCGAATCTATCCTCTTCCGCGTTGTATTCGAGCGCGAGCTTCTGCAGTTCGCAGTTCATCGAACGCACGCAAGATAAACACTTCTTTTTATGAGTGGACAGAATAAGCTCTACCGTGGTCTTTCTCGATTTTCTTATTGCGGGGGTGTTGGTGCGCACTTCCATTCCCTCGGATACGGGATAGGTGCACGCGGTAACAAGACCCCTTGCGCCCGTAGCTTCCACAAGGCAGAGTCTGCACGAGCCCACGCACTGAACGTCCTTCAAATAGCACAACGTGGGAATTCTTACGTTTGCGACCTTAGCCGCTTGCAATATAGTCGAACCCTCCGGAACGCTTACGGGAATACCGTTGATTTTTAAATTTACCATATTTAAGCACCCCCTTACTTTATCTCGATTGCACCGAACTTACAGTGCGCGATACACTGACCGCACTTTATGCACTTCTTCGTGTCGATTTCGTGCGCGCTTTTTACCTCGCCCGAAATTGCACCGACGGGGCAGTTTCGTCTGCACAGCGTACAGCCCTTGCACTTGTCGGGATTGACTTGGTAGCTTAAAAGCGACTTGCATACGCCCGCGGGGCACTGCTTCGAGTATACGTGTTTTATGTATTCGTTGCTGAAATGCTTCATTGTGGACAGTATCGGGTTGGGAGCCGACTGACCGAGCGCACACAGCGACGACGATTTCATATGTTCGGCAAGCTCGGTTATCTTATCAAGATCCTCGGGTTCGCCCTTGCCTTCGGTAATCTTCGTGAGAATGTCCAAAAGCCTTTTCGTGCCGATACGGCAAGCGGTACATTTACCGCAGCTTTCGTCGGCGGTGAATTCGAGATAGAATTTCGCAATGTCGACCATACAAGTATTTTCGTCCATTACGATAAGTCCGCCCGAACCCATCATCGAGCCGATAGCCGTCAAGTTATCGAAGTCCATAGGAACGTTCAAGTGCGTTGCGGGAATACATCCGCCCGAAGGTCCGCCCGTCTGCGCCGCCTTGAACTGTTTGCCGTCGGGAAGTCCGCCGCCTATATCGTAGACTATTGTCTTTAAAGTCGTACCCATAGGAACTTCGACAAGTCCTACGTTGTTGATTTTTCCGCCGAGCGCGAAAACCTTGGTGCCCTTGCTCTTTTCCGTTCCGATTGAAGAGAACCATTCCGCGCCGTTTAAGATAATGGGCGCAACGCTTGCCCACGTTTCAACGTTATTGATAACAGTGGGTTTTTTGAATATACCGCTCTGTGCGGGGAAAGGGGGTTTGGGTTTGGGTTCGCCCCTCTTGCCCTCGATACTTGCGATAAGCGCGGTTTCCTCTCCGCAGACGAACGCGCCCGCGCCGAGTCTCAAATTTATATCGAATGAGAAATTGCTGCCTAAAATGTTTTTGCCGAGCAGTCCCTTCTCCCTTGCCTTTGCAATTGCGATTTTAAGTCTTTCAACCGCGATGGGATACTCCGCACGTACGTAGATATATCCCTCCTGCGCCCCTATCGCGTAGCCCGCGATAGTCATTGCTTCGAGCACGGTGTGGGGGTCGCCCTCGAGAATGGAACGGTCCATGAACGCACCGGGGTCGCCCTCGTCCGCGTTACAGCAAACGTATTTTTTGTCGCCGACGGCATCCTTGGTGAACTGCCATTTAAGACCCGTAGGGAAGCCCGCGCCTCCGCGTCCGCGAAGACCCGCAGCCTTAATTTCGTTTATAACCCCGTCGGGCGTCATAGAAGTTAACACCTTTGCAAGCGCGGCATAGTCGCCGGCGCCGATAGCTTCTTCGATGCTTTCCGCTGCAATAACGCCGCAGTTTCTAAGTGCTATTCTCATCTGATGCTTATAGAAAGGAATTTCCGCAAACGGAATTATGCTGCCGTCGTCGTGAACGGTTTCACCGTAAAGAAGCTCCTTAACGACTTCCCCGCCCTTGACAAGGTGCTTTTCGGCAACCGTCTTTGCGTGTTCGGGGGTCATCTGCGAATAGAACGCGCCCTCGGGATAAACTATCATTATGGGGCCGAGCGCACAAAGTCCGAAACAGCCCGTCTTTACGATTAAAACGTCGTTAATGCCAAGCTCTTTAAAGGAAGCTTCGAGCTGTTCGATTACTTGTTGTGAGTGCGACGAAGTACAGCCGGTTCCTCCGCATACGAGGACTTGTTTTCTGTAACCGGTATTCTTTGCAAGCTCTTCCGCTTGTTCGCGCACTATTTTTCTTACTTTAATAAGGTCCGCTTTGTCAGCGGCAAGTTTTTCAAGTTCCTTAACCGTCATATCCTTAATCCTTCATATACTTTTCTAAAATTCCGTTGACTTCGCCCGAGGTAAGCTTGCCGTAAACCTCGCCGTCGATTATCATTACGGGCGCAAGTCCGCACGCGCCGACACAGCGGCAACTGTCGATAGAGAACTTTCCGTCGGGAGTACATTCACCGCACTTGATTTTAAGTTCCTTTTCCAAAACCTCTAAAATTTTATCCGAGCCCTTGACGTAGCACGCCGTGCCGAGGCATACGCTTATCTGATGCTTGCCCTTGGGCTGCAGCGAAAACTGCGAATAGAACGTCGCAACGCCGTAAACTTCCGCAAGCGGAACGTTAAGCTTGTCGGCAATAACCGTCTGAACCTCGGACGGAAGATATCCGTAGATATTCTGCGCCTCGTGCATAACGGGCATAAGCGCACCGGGGTCGCTCTTGTGCTGTTCGATACAGTCCAAAAGCTTATTCATCTGCTCCCTCGTGCCGTCGAATAAATTGTTTGCCATATTCTCTCCTAATCGATATTTTTTTACCTATTAAAGTATACCATATTATATATGCTTAAAAAAAGGATATGCAATGTAATTTTTCAGCAGCCGACAAACTGTCAAATATGAAAACTTTTTGACAAAAAGTAACAAATTTCTTACGGAAGAAAAACCGCTGTTTTATAGTGCGGAAATTATGTCGATACTTAACGTATGAATATCGTTATTGTTATCGATTTGATAGATACGCTTACAAACGGCTCGGTTATGACGGCAAGGCGGTTTGCCGACGGTTTGAGGGAACGCGGGCACAGTGTGAAGATAGTTGCCGTAGGCGCGGACGGAGAAAGTGACTGTCCGGTAAAGGAAAAGTACTTCCCGCTTCTTTCGGAAGTTTCCGCACGGAACCAGATTAAGTTTGCAAAGTTTGAAAAGGCAAAAATAAAAAGCGCCTTTGAAGGCGCCGATATAATTCACTTTATTTTTCCGTTTGCATTCGAGCGGCAGTGCAAAAGGCTTGCCGATAAAATGGGCATACCCACTACCGCCGCGTTCCACGTCCAGCCCGAAAACATTTTGTATAACGTTCACCTCGGCAAGAGCAGAATTTTCAACAAGCTTATCTACACGTATCTTCGCAAAACCTTTTACAGCAGATTCAGCCGCATACACTGTCCGTCGAATTTCATTGCGGACAGACTGCGCGCCCACTCCTACGGCGGTGAGCTGTACGTAATTTCCAACGGCTACGACGAAGCGTTCAAGCCCGCTGAAGAGAGCGCAAAGAACAAGAAATTCGAAATAGTTATGGTCGGAAGATTAGCGCCCGAAAAAAACCAGAAAGTGCTGATTTCCGCAATTGCGAAATCAAAGCATAGGGACGAAATACATCTTACTCTTCTCGGAAACGGAAGCTGTAAAGCCCGCCTTGAAAGGCAAGCCAAAAAGCAGAGCGTTGACGTGTCGTTCGGCTTTTTGCCAAAGGATATGCTCATACAAAAACTGCAGTCAAGCGATTTATACGTCCACTCCGCCACCGTCGAAATAGAAGCGATTGCGTGCATAGAAGCTATCGCTTGCGGGCTTGTTCCGATAATTGCCGACAGCCCTCTTTCCGCAACCCCGCAGTTCGCGCTTGACTCCCGTTCGCTGTTCGACGACGGCAACGCGGTAGACCTTGCAGAGAAAATCGACTACTGGTTTGAAAACGAAAACGAGCGCATACGTATGGGCAAGGTATACGCCGAATTTGCAAACAGATACCGCCTTGACAAATCGCTTGAACAAGCCGAAGAAATGTTTCTGGATCAGATCTATGAAAAAGCTGCGCACTGATTTCAGTGTGCAGCTTCTCTCTTTAACCTCAATTTCGAACCTACAGCAATTCCGCAAGCGAACACGAGCGCGCTTAAAACCCAGCCCAAGACTTGCGCCCACGCGGAATACCCGCCGTATATCCCCTTGTCAATGAATATAAGGTGATAAATTCCCCAAACGAAAAGCACGCTTAAAACCGCGGGGCTTAAATATTTTAATGAAAGCACCAACGGCTTTTCGGGCATTCTCATTTTGCCGGAATAGCGGTTGATTTCCCCGACGAGATTTATTCGCTTTACGTTCATACCTAAAAGCGCGCATTCGAACACGCCCAATAAAAGAATATTGAAATAATTTAAGAAATGGTCGGCAACGTCAAGAACGACGGGGCCGATATTAGTTGAAAAGACGAGGCATATCCCCGCGCCAATGAGCGCGATAAACATTGTCAGCTTTTTCTTGTTCAGCGAAAATTTATCGGCCAACGGATTTGCCGCCGCCTCGACCATCGAAGCGGACGACTGCAAAGCCATCATTCCGAGTGACAAATAGAATAAAAGCCCCGCAATGGAATTTAATACGGTGTTGCCCGCGCCGAAAAGCTGGGAAAGCGCCACGGGGTAGACCATAAACGCAGTGACTATTCCGGAGCTTGAAAATTCGTTTTCAAGCCCGCAGCCGTACAGCGTTGTGAACAGCACGACGGCTGACAAGACGGACACGAAAAAATCGGAAAGCGCGATAATTAAGCTGTCCTTTAAAACGCTTTCGCCGTCGGGAAGATACGCGCCGTATGCGGGCATTATACCCACCAGAACGGACAGCGAAAAGAAGACTTGCCCAACCGCGCTGAGCCATAATTCCGCGTCAGCAAAAGCCGAAAAATCTGGAACGAAAAGCGCGTACAAAGCCTTGCCGCTGTTGGAATATATCAGCCCCCTTACCGCCATTACCGTAAGTAAAACCACGGGGATAAGCACGGTGAATTTTGCCGTTTTTGAAAGAGAGTCCGCGCCGTTTCTGAGGCACAGATACATCAGAACCCATGCGGCTATAATGCAGATTAAAACGAGGGGCGAAAAGCTTGTAAGTACGCTGTCAAAGAAATAACCGCCCGTTTCCGCGCGGGTCATCGACGTGGAATTTTTGCACAGCGGGACTATCTTAATAATCATAGTGATTATCCAGCCGAGCATACCCGCATACAGCACCGCAACCCCTAAAGAGTTAAAGCACGACGCCCAGCCTAAGCCCTCACCCCTCTTATTAAGGCTTGCCATACACTTAGGCGCACCCGCCCTAAGCTTTCTGCCGAGCGCGATTTCCGCGTTTAAAACGGGAATACCGATAAGCAAGAGGGCGACGATATAGATAAACATAAAAGTTCCCCCGCCGTACTTTGCACACAGCCCGGGAAACCTTAAAGAATCGCCAAGCCCTACCGCCGCACCCACGCACGCCAGTATGAACCCGCCCCTCGATTTAAACCTTTCCTGTGCCATACGGTTTAATATATTATTTTG
>CAMWLA010000021.1 GCA_947174975.1 uncultured Clostridia bacterium
AGAAGCCAGAGAGCTTTTAAGGGCAATGGGTATGCCCTTCAAGAAGTAAGGAGAACGGATTATGGCAAAGAAAGCAATGATAAACAAACAGCAGAAACCTGCTAAATTCTCGACGAGAGCTTATACGAGATGTTCCATTTGCGGAAGACCTCACGCAGTTCTTAGAAAGTACGGAGTTTGCCGTATCTGTTTCAGAAACCTTGCTTACAAGGGTCAAATTCCCGGCGTCAAGAAATCAAGTTGGTAAGAGAGGTAAAGTTATGACAGATCCTATAGCAGATATGCTCACTCGCATCAGAAATGCGATTATGGTAAATAAAGACACGGTTGAGGTTCCCTCATCCAATATGAAGAAAGCTATTGCGGACATTATGCTCGAAGAGGGCTATATTTCCGACGTTAAGCTCGTTGAAGACGGTTATAACGGCAAGCTCGTTATCACCCTCAAATACACCGGCAAAAAACACTCGGTTATCAACGGACTTAAGAGAATATCGAAACCCGGTCTGCGCGCATACTCGGACGTAGAGAATATGCCCAGAGTTTTGGACGGACTCGGAATTGCAATACTTTCGACGAACAAAGGTATAATGACGGATAGGAAAGCAAAGGCGGCTAACGTTGGCGGCGAAGTGCTTTGCTATATCTGGTAAGGAGGTAATTTAGTATGTCAAGAATAGGTAAATTACCCGTAGCAATTCCCGCAGGCGTAACCGTCACTTTTGAAGACGGTGTTATCACGGTAAAGGGCGCAAAGGGTACGCTTACACAGCAAGTCGTAGGCGGAATCGATATAAAGTTAGAGGGCGCTGAAGCTCACGTTGTAAAGACGGGCACCGCACCCGAAGACGAGGCTAAGCACGGCTTATACCGCGCACTCCTCCACAACATGGTTGTCGGCGTTACCGACGGTTACAAAAAGACCTTAAAGGTTAACGGCGTAGGTTGGAAGGTTGCAAAGCAAGGCAACAAAATCGTTCTCAACGTAGGTTTTTCACACCCCGTTGAATTCCCCGAAGCAGACGGCGTTAAGCTTGAATGCCCCAGCCAGAACGAGATAGTAGTTTCCGGTATCGACAAAACCAAGGTCGGACAGGTTGCTGCAAATATCCGTAAAATAAGAGTTCCCGAACCTTATCACGGTTACGGCATTGCGTACAGCGATGAAGTGATCGAACGTAAGGAAGGTAAGACGGGAGGCAAAGGCAAGAAATAATTTTTGGCTTGCCATTCATCACGCAATACTTTGTTGCACTGCGCTTTTCTTGGGTCACTTACGCATAAGTAAGCTCCCCGACGAAAATGCTCGTGCGCCTCGTCTTGCGTGCGACTGACAACCCAAGATGGGTTTCCCCGAAAGGGACTTGCCTATTAAGGAGAATTTATTATGATTAAAATGATAGATAAAAATGCAGAAAGACAGCGCCGTCACGCAAGAGTAAGAAAAAAGATCAGCGGAACGGCACAGACTCCCCGCCTCAACGTTTACAGAAGTCTTAACCACATTTACGTTCAGATAATCGACGATGTTAAGGGCGTAACCCTTTGCTCGGCGTCAACTATGGAAAAGGGCGTAAAGGCGGCAATCAAGGATATGACCAAGACCGACGCGGCTAAGGTTGTCGGCAAGACGGCGGCTGAAAAAGCTTTGAAGCTCGGCATCAAAGAAGTCGTATTCGACAGAGGCGGCTACCTTTACACGGGACGCGTACAGGCAGTGGCAGACGGCGCAAGAGAAGCCGGACTGAATTTCTAAGGAGCTAATTATGGAAGAAAAGAAAGAAAGACCTGCAAGAAGAGATCAGAGAAAAAGGCAAGAGGACGACGGCTTAATTAAAAAGCTTATTCAAGTTAACCGCGTTACCAAAACCGTTAAGGGCGGCAGAAACATGAGATTTGCAGCTCTCGTCGTAGTAGGCGACGGCAACGGAAGCGTAGGCTACGGAATGGGCAAGAGCAAGGAAGTCCCCGAAGCAATAGAAAAGGCTACCGCGCAAGCTAAAAAGAGCATGAGAAAGGTTAGCCTTAAAGACACTTCCATTCCTCATACCGTAACCGGTGTGTTCGGAAGAGGCTCCGTGCTTATGATGCCCGCCGCACAAGGTACCGGCGTTATCGCCGGCGGTCCCGTCCGTGCGGTTATGGAAGCAGCCGGCGTTAAGGACGTAAGAACCAAGTCGCACGGCACTTCGAACCCCATCAACTGCGTAAAAGCTGCAGTTTACGGACTGTACGAGCTTATGTCCCCCGAGGACGTAGCTGCTGCGCGTGGCAAGAGCGTGGAAGAATTATCACTTTAACGGAGGGTCGGTATGATAAAGGTAACGTTAGTTAAAAGTCCGTCCAACGAAGTAAAGACGGTTAAAGCAACCGTCACTGCGCTTGGACTTAAAAAAATAGGAAGTACAAAGACCTTTGAAGAAACGCCCGCCAACATGGGACAAATCAAAAAGGTCAGCTACCTTCTGAAAATCGAAAAGGCAGGAGAGTAAATTATGAGAATAGATACATTATCGCCCGCAGAGGGCGCAACCTCCCGCACGAAGAGGTTAGGCAGAGGTATAGGTTCGGGTCACGGCAAGACCTCTTGTAAAGGTCACAAAGGTCAGTGGGCGCGTTCGGGCGGCGGCGTTCGTCCCGGTTTCGAAGGCGGTCAGATGCCCCTTGCAAGACGTATCCCGAAGCGCGGTTTCCACAACAAGTGGGCAACCCATTATACTATTATAAATTTAAGTCAGCTTGTTAACGTCCCCGCGGGCACCGTAGTCGATTTCGAATACGTTTCCGCAAATAACCTTGCAAAGGAAGTTAAGGACTCGGCAGGACTTAAAGTACTCGGCACGGGAGAAATGAAAGTCGCTCTTACCGTAAAGGCGGCTAAGTTCTCCGAAAGCGCAAAGGCTGCAATTGAAAAGGCGGGTGGCACGACGGAAGTCGTAGAATAAGCCGAACCCCTTAAAATGCTTGTTGTACACACGCATTTTACAGTTTAGAGGTTTAAAATGTTTGAAACAATAAAAAATTGTTTTAAGGTTAAGGAAATAAGAAAGAAGATTTTTATTACCCTTCTTCTGTTGTTTATCTTCCGTCTGGGCTGCTACATTCCCGTTCCCGGTATTGACGTAGACCAGTTCAAAGATTATATAGGCAGCGGAAATTATTCCTTCCTTGAAATTCTTACAAGTATTACGGGTGGTTCGCTTGCGAACGCAACTCTGTTTGCGCTTGGTATCAGCCCCTACATCAACGCGTCGATTATCATTCAGCTTTTAACTGTAGGTATTCCCGCGCTTGAACGCCTTTCCAAACAAGGCGAAGAGGGCAGAAAGAAGATTGCGCAGATAACCAGATACGTTACGATATTGCTTGCAGTAGCTCAAGCTATCGGTATCGTAATCAACTTCGGTATGCAGAGTGACGCTATCAAGCTTTCCATTTTCGGACACTACGCAAACGGTACGGGTATTTCCGAAACGGGCGCTAAGTGGATCGCGGGTATCTTCCTTACGGTAGTTTACACCGCGGGCGCTATGCTCGTTATGTGGATAGGCGAAAGAATAACCGAGTACGGAATTTCCAACGGTATTTCGCTGATAATCTTCATCGGTATCATTTCAACCGCCGGTCTTACGATAGTTGAAAAGTTCAAGCTTGTATTCTCGGGTTCGCCCGCAGTACTTTGGGAGCTTTTGGGCTTTGCAATTTTAACCGTACTCGAATTCACGGCGATCGTTGCGGTAGACTTATCCGAAAGGCGCATACCCGTTCAGTACGCAAAACAAGTCAAGGGTAGGAAGATGTACGGCGGTCAGTCGTCGGTTATTCCCATCAGAATTTCCGGATCGGGCGTCATGCCTCTCATCTTTGCGTTTGCAATTATTTCCTTCCCCCAGATGATCATAAGCTTGTTTGCAGCAAAAGACGTCGCATTGAACACCCGTTTAACGACGTGGTTCTCTGCAAACGGCGCTTGGTACGGTCAGCTTATCTATATGGTAACGCTCTGCTTACTGATATTCGCATTCGCGTTCTTCTATCAGTCGATGCAGTTCAACCCCGAAGACGTATCAAAGACCATTCAGCAGAACGGCGGTTTCATTCAAGGTATAAGACCGGGCAGACCCACAGCGGACTACCTCAAAAAGATATCCAACAGAATTACCCTTTTCGGAGCGATTTATCTCTCGTTGGTTGCGTTTATCCCTTCGGTGATTTCGCTTATTGCGGTCAGCCTTCTCAACGTTACGGATACCGCGCTACTGTCGGTATTCTCAACGACCGGTATACTAATCGTTGTTTCCGTTGCGCTTGAACTTGACAAACAGCTTGAATCGCAATTAATGATGAAGAACTATAAAGGTTTCTTAAAATAAGATGAATATAATTTTACTTGGCGCGCCCGGTGCCGGAAAAGGCACCCAGGCAAGCAAGATCGCAAACAAATACAAGCTTTTGCATATATCAACGGGCGATATCTTCCGCGCCAACATCAAAAACGGCACGGAGATCGGCAAGCTTGCCAAATCGTATACCGATTCGGGCAAGCTCGTCCCCGACGAAGTCACTTGCGAAATCGTCAAGGACAGACTGACTTGGGACGACGCTCAGCACGGCTATATGCTCGACGGCTTCCCCCGCAATATCTATCAGGCGCAACAGCTTGATAAGTTTGCAAAGGTTGACGTATGTCTGAACATCGACGTTGACGAATCTCTCCTTATGGACAGAATCTGCGGCCGCCGCGTATGTGCGTGCGGTGAAAGCTATCACGTTTCCACTTTGAACGGCGCAACCACTTGCGCAAAGTGCGGCGGTAAGCTGTATCAGCGCCCCGACGACGTTCCCGAAACGGTTAAAACAAGGCTTGATACCTATAAGTCGCAGACCGCTCCCTTGATCGATTACTACAAAGCTCAAGGCAAACTCGTAAGCGTCAAAAGCGGTGAGGGCAGTCCCGACTTGGTGTTCGAGCAAATCTGTAAAATTTTCGATAAGTACGACAAATGATTACAGTTAAAAACGAAAAAGAAATAGAACTGATGCGCGAAAGCTGCCGGATAGTAAAGGAAACGCTTGAATTCGTAGGCAAGAATATCCGTGCGGGTATGACCACTAAGGAAGTGGACGAACTCGTTTACAGATATATCACCTCGTGCGGCGCATATCCTTCCGAGCTCGGCTACGAGGGTTATCCCGCAAGCTCGTGCGTGTCGGTCAACGAAGTGGTGGTTCACGGCATACCGTCCGACAGAATAATTCTCGACGGCGATATCGTAAGCGTTGACATCACCGCCGAAAAGAACGGATTTCACGGCGACGCATGCAGAACCTTTCTGATAGGGAACGTGTCCGAGGAAAAGAGACGGCTTGTTAAAGTTACCGAAGAGTGCTTTTTCAAAGCTATCGAGGGTTTGCAAGCGGGCGTACCGCTGTTCGACATAGGCCACAAGGTTCAGACCCACGCCGAAGCGAACGGTTACGGCGTAGTCCGCGCCCTTACGGGTCACGGTATCGGACGCGAAATGCACGAAGACCCCGCGGTTCCCAATTACGGCAAAGCGGGCACCGGCATGCGCCTCAGAAGCGGAATGACTATCTGTATCGAACCTATGATTAATATGGGTACGTACAAGGTCAACTTCAACCGCGCGGACGGCTGGACGGTTACCACCGCAGACGGACTTCCCGCGGCGCACTACGAAAATACCGTGCTTATCAAGGACGACGGAGTCGAAATTCTGACGTTATAATTTTGGTTATATATGAAGATAAAGACACCTATTATTGGCGGTATATGCCAAAGCACCCAAGGCAGAGATAAAGACAGATATTATCTCATTCGGGAAATCTATCCCGACGGTTCGGTGGGCGTTGTTGACGGCAACTTCAAAAAGCTTGCTTCACCGAAAAAGAAAAATCTGAAACACGTCAAACTTTTACCCGAAAAAGCCGAAGCGATTTCCGTAAAGTTTGCCGAGGGCAGACAAGTATTCGATACGGAAGTTTATTCCGCACTCAAAACTTACAATTGCCCTCCTAAAGAGTCAGAACCAACGGATTAAAACTTTTTAAAATAATTAACGGTGCAAGGAAAATCACACTTTTCCGCGGCACACCCCAATTTGCGAACCCTTTCGCCTCAGCGGTGTGAATGCCCGCAATTATATAATAAGTTTGCCCGTAAAATTGCGGGCAGAGCGGCAGTGCCGCTGAAAACACGGAAAAATTAATTCGCAGAATAGAATTAATTTTTTGTGAAAGGAGTTTAAATGTCCAAAAACGACGTTATTGAAGCCGAAGGCAAAGTAATAGAGTGCCTTCCCAACGCCACGTTTAAAGTTAAACTTACAAACGGATACGTAATCACTGCTTATATTTCGGGCAAGCTTCGTATGAACTATATCCGTATAATCGAGGGCGACAGCGTAAAGCTTGAAATGAGTCCGTACGATTTAACTAAGGGACGCATCACCTGGCGCAGTAAAAACTGAGCAAAAATGCAAAAAAATTACCTAAGGGAGAGTTAATTATGAAAGTCAGACCTTCAGTAAAACCTATGTGCGACAAGTGCAAAGTAATTAAAAGAAACGGCAAGGTTATGGTTATTTGTTCTAAAAACAAGAGCCATAAACAGCGCCAGGGTTAAGTTAAAACGCATATAAGCTACGCAATACATCGTCAAGCTCCGCTTTTCTCGGGGTCATGTACTTCTATGTACACTCCACGTCGAAAATGCTCGCTTTCCTTGTCTTGCTTGCTTCTCTGCGTTTTATACGCTTGAAATAGCATCAACTTGAAGTTGAAAATTATTTCCGATAAATCTATAACGCAACATTCCAAATTTTATGCGTTATATTTTATCGGGTTGACATATTAATAAACACTTTAAAATTTTAACGGAGGAATTAAATCTATGGCACGTATTGCCGGTGTGGATTTACCCAGAGAAAAGAGAATAGAAATAGGGCTTACCTACATTTACGGTATCGGATTAAAGACGTCGCAGAAGATTCTCGCTGCAACCGGCGTCAACCCCGACACAAGGGTTAAAGACCTTGACGAAACTACCGTATCGAAACTCAGAGAGTATATCGACCACAATTATAGGGTTGAGGGCGAACTTCGCAGTGAAGTGTCGCTGAACATCAAGAGACTTATGGAAATCGGATGCTATCGTGGTATCCGTCACAGAAAGGGCTTGCCCGTTCGCGGACAGTCCACTAAAACCAACGCGAGGACGAGAAAAGGTCCCCGTCGTACGGTTGCGAAGAAGAAGGGAGCAAAGTAAGGAGGTAAGGTATGGCAGCAAATACTACTAAAAAGCAGACTACAAGAAAGCGTAGAGAGCTTAAAAAAGTTGACAAAGGTCAAGTACACATTCAGTCGACTTTCAATAACACGCTCGTCACCGTAACCGATTTACAAGGCAACGTAATTTCGTGGTCGAGCGCGGGAAGCTTGAACTTCAAGGGTTCGAGAAAAGGAACGCCGTTCGCAGCGCAGATGGCTTGCGAAACCGCGGTTAAGGCAGCAAAAGAACACGGACTTCGCTCGGCTGAAGTTTACGTAAAGGGTCCCGGCGCGGGCAGAGAATCGGCAATCAGGGCAATCGGCGCTTGCGACGTTGAAATAACTCTTATTTCAGACGTTTCACCCATTCCCCACAACGGTTGCAGACCGCCTAAACGCCGCAGAGTATAATCGGAGGTAGAAGATATATGGCAACATACAGAGAAGCAAAATGCCGTCTTTGCAGAAGAGAGGGCGGAAAATTGTTCTTAAAGGGCGATAAATGCTATACGGGCAAATGTCCGTTTGAAAAAAGACCTACGCCTCCCGGTGTGCACGGCGCAGGCAGAAAGAAGGTTTCCGAATACGGTCAACAGCTTCGCGAAAAGCAGAAGGTTAAGCGTATTTACGGCGTACAAGAGGGTCAGTTCCGCGCATATTACGAGAAGGCCGACAGAATGAAGGGCATTACCGGTGAAAACATGCTCTCGCTTTTGGAGCGCAGATTGGATAACGTCATTTTCCGTATGGGAATCGGCGCAAGCCGCGCACAGGCAAGACAGCTTGTAAATCACGGTCATTTCCTTGTAAACGGCAAAAAGGTTAATATCCCTTCTTACATCATTAAAGTAGGCGACGTAATCGCCGTTAAGGAAAACAAAACTTCAAACAAATACTTTGAAGCGATAAAGGCTATGAAAGTAGGCGTTATGCCTAAATGGCTTGAGTTTAACCCCGAAAAACTGGAAGGCAAGATTTTAGCGCTTCCCGCAAGAGATGATATCGACAGCCAGATCGCAGAGCATATGATTGTCGAGTTGTACTCCAAGTAATAAAAAGAATTAGGAGGTTACAGAATGATCGAAATGGATATGCCCAAAATCGAAGTGGAAGAAAGCGAGGATCAGTCTTACGCAAAGGTTGTCGTTGAACCGCTTGAAAAGGGCTTCGGTCTTACAATAGGCAACTGCCTTAGAAGAATATTGCTTTCCGCGCTTCCCGGAGCGGCTGCACAAGGTATCAGATTTCTTGACGGAACGGTAAAACACGAATTTTCGGCAGTGGCTGGCGTTAAAGAAGACGTCACGGAGATAATTCTCAATTTAAAAACGCTTGCAATAAAAACAAAGGTTACCGATAAGGACTACGTAAAGGTTGTTCACCTCTATAAGGAAGGACCTTGCGAAGTTAAGGCAAGCGACATTTCGGAAGACGCCGAAATCGAAATAATCAACGGCGATCAGCACATTTGCACCATTGACGAGGGCGGCAAAATCGATATGGAAATCACCATCGGCAGAGGCAGAGGTTACAAGGGTGCAGACCACACCAGAACCGAGCTTTTGGATTACATTCCCATCGATTCGATATATACTCCCGTTAAAAAGGTGAACTATTCTATTGAAAATACGCGCGTAGGTCAGAATACCGACTACGACAAGCTCACCTTAGAGGTAACGACGAACGGCGCGTTCAGCGCAAAGGAAATCGTTTCCTTGGCGGCAAAAATAATGCAAGATCACATCTCGCTTTTCGTCGACCTTTCGGACAGCATCAAGGAAATGGATATTCTCGTTAAAAACGAGGACGATAAACAGCAGAAAATACTTGCAATGGCAATTGAAGAGATGGATTTATCCGTCCGTTCGTACAACTGCTTAAAGCGTGCGAACATTCACACCGTAGAAGATTTGACGAAGAAGAACGAGGACGAAATGCTGAAAGTGAGAAACTTAGGCAGAAAGTCACTCGACGAAGTTATCTTAAAGCTTCAATCCTACGGATTATCACTTGCAAACAAGGAGGAATAAAAAATGCCCGGCAAATTAGGAAAAACGGCAGAGCAAAGACAGGCAATTCTTCGCAATCAGGCTTCGGAGCTTTTGTGGTTCGGTAAAATCACCACCACCCAGGCAAGGGCAAAAGAGCTTCAGCCTTACGTTGAAAAGATTATAACGAAAGCAATCAAGGTATACGATCTCAACGAAGAGGTTGAAACCGTAACGACGGATAAAAAGGGCAAGGAAGTTAAAGTAAAGTCCGTTAAGGACAGCGCTAAAAAGCTTGCGGTCCGCCGTCAGATTATGGCAAAACTCCGCGATTTGCAAGAAGTTAAAGCTTTCAATGAAAAGAAGTCCGATTTCAAAAAGAGAACGGCAGACATTAAGCATCCCTTAATGGAAAAGCTTTTCAATGAAATCGCACCCAAGTACGCTCAGCGCGCCGAAGAACTTGGACAAGGCGGCGGTTACACCCGCATTTACCTTTTGGGTTCCCGTCGCGGCGACGGTGCAGAAGAAGCTATCATAGAGCTTGTATAATTAAATTACTTAAAACGCGTTGGCTGATACCAACGCGTTTTTTATTCGAACGCAAAAATTAAATAATCATTTTAAATTGTTGACATATATTATACAAATTGATAATATAATAAAAAACGGGAAAGTTTAAAGGAGGGCGTTATGAATTTTGATAAATGGTTTAATAGCCAAGACAGACTTCTTCAAGTTATTTTGCTTATCATTCCTTTCGTAGGTTGGGTAGTCGAATTGCTTGTAAGATTATCGGTTATGCTCAGAACAATGAGCGTTGTACACGTAGTAGTGTTCATTCTGTTCTTAGTGCTGGGCTGGGGCTGGTTCCTCTGCCTTATCGACCTTATCTATCTGGCGATCAAGGGACATCTTATACTTGCATAATAAAAAGGCAGCGTTTTCGCTGCCTTTTTATGTCAATTATATTTATGTAACACAAATTGTTGACAAATTTTTTAAGTATGATATAATATAATTATTAATATAAAAGGAGAGCTTTGAAATGGATAAGTGGTTTCATAAGCAAAACAAACTCGTTCAGGTACTCTTACTTTTAATTCCTTTTGTTAACTACATTACGGAAATTCTTGTAAGATGGTCTGCGTTCCTTAAAAAGGGCGGCGTGCTCAGACTTATCGTCTGCATCATCGTTACTATCCCTACCGGTATTATTATCGGTTGGCTTGACGCAATCTGGACACTGCTTTTCAACAAATTACTTTGCGAGTAAAATTGAAAGCGAAAACCCCGTCGTGTATGCGACGGGGTTTTTATTTCTAAGTTTGATAAGTAATTAGCGAGTGCCACGCCAACGCATTTAAGATACAACGCCAAGCGTTAGGCTTGTTACTTTCTTCTGACCATAATTTTGCGGCGAACCATTTGCGGGCGCTTAACTACGGGCGCTTTTGCCTCTTCTTTGGTCGGTTCTTCCTCGGCTTCTTCGGCGATTTCCTTTATTTCAACCTCGTCGAAAACTTCGCCGTTCAAATCCTTAAAGGTGAACTTTTTATCTTCGTAAACTATGTAGCCTTGTTTGCTGTTTTCTTTGGGGATAGACACCGAGCCGGGGTTGAGGTGGTAGTGTCCGTTTTCAATCGTATTAAGCTGAACGTGCGTATGTCCAGTTAAATAAACATCGCCCTTTGAAAGTATAGGTTCGGGTTTGTGACCGTGCGCGAAATAGATATTAATTCCGTCAACGAAAATCGCGCCCAAGTCGGAAAGCACGGGGAAAGGAAGCAAATCCTTGTCGATTTCCGCGTCGCAGTTTCCGCTTACGCAAATAATTTTTTCCTTAACGGTATCAAGCATTGCCACAACCGCCTTGGGTGAATAAACCTCGGGCAGTTCGTTGCGCGGACCGTGATAAAGTACGTCGCCGAGTATAAGCAACTTATCCGCGTCTTCGTTTACAAAAGCATCAATCATCTGACGGCAATATTCAGCCGAGCCGTGCAAGTCGGACACAATAAATAATTTCATACTTATATTATAGCCCGATATGCAAATTTTGTCAATAAATAAATTAAATGCAGTTAAAATAGTGGAGCGAACAGTCTGAGAAAAAATCTGTACACGGCGCGCAAGGGCTTTACCCTTTCGGGCAGAAATGGCATAGAAAGGCGCATACTGTCCCAAAAATCCCTCTCGGCAGCCGCGCATATTTCCCCCTCGAACATGACCCCGCACTCGTAGTTAAGGCGAAGAGAGCGGAAGTCGAGGTTATAGCTTCCTATATATACTCTGTCGTCGCAGACCATCGATTTGGCGTGCATGAACCCGGGGGTGTATTCGTAGACCTTTATTCCCGAGCCGATCAGCGCGGAAGCGTAGGTTCTGGAAAGCTCGAACGCGTATTTCTTATCGGGAATATGCGGAATTATAATTCTCACGTCAACCCCGCGCGTCGCCGCAAGCGACAGCGCGGCGTTTATTTTTTCACCCGCGCAGAAGTAGGGGGTGAAAATGTGCACGCGCTCCTTTGCAGAGCTTATCGCAGTCATATAGATATCTTCAAGCACGCCCGAAAGCTTGGGCGGGCCGTCGAAGTAGGGAATACAGCGTTTTTCGCCTTTGTCTTCGATTTGCATTTCGCAGCCCCTATTCCAGACCGCAAGAAACATTCCCTCGAAAATCTTCGCCGCAGCGCCGTAAACCGCCACGCCCGTATCTTTCCAGTACCCGAAAGGGCTGTCTATATTCGCGTATTCGTCGCCGATATTGAACCCGCCGGTAAATGCGATTTTGCCGTCGATTGCGGCGATTTTTCTGTGGTCGCGGTTGTTAAGACCGGTATAGAAAAGGGGTTTAAGGCGGTGAAAAATTTTCACCTCGGCGCCCGCAGATTTAAGCGTTTTTTTCTCGCGTCTGCCAAGCTTGAAAGCCGAGCCTATGCCGTCGATTAAAAATTTGATTTCCGCGCCGTTGCGCTTTGCCGACCTTATCGCGCTTATAAGCGAATCGAAGGTTTTTCCCTTGCGCACTATGAAATATTCGAGGTAAATCCGCTCGCGCGCACGCGCTATTTCCTTAAACAGCAGATTAAAAAATTCGTTACCGCTCTTTAAATATACCGCTCTGTCGTAGCCCGCGCCGCCGGTTCCGCACAGCGCCTTTACCGTGTTTTCCTCGCCGGACTGCGGTTCGTTTCCTACAATTTTCAAACTTCCTCGGTCCTTCGTGTACAGCGAAGAACACAGATAAATTACCGCACCCGCGATAGGCAGTGCGATAATCATAAGTATCAGCGAACAGTTTATTTCGGGCGCGTTGCCCTTGCAGTAGACCGTAACCGAAGCAATTAAATTCAATACCCAAATAACGGCGAATACCGCCGCAAGCGGAGCGTACGACGGTATCCAGATACATAAAAAAATTATTGCGGCAATTTCTGCCGCAATAAGTAAAATGTATATAAAGTTTCGATTAAACAAATTGCGCATATGTAGCACAGAAGCTGCGCGGAAATTCTTAGAACATCAATTTAAGAATTGTAAGATTATTGTTCTTCGGCATACGCATATTTGCGCTCTTTTCCGTAAGCAATTTGACGGGGTCGAACTTGTCTAAAACGTCCGTTTCGAAATGTTCGAAATTAACCGCGCCGTGCAGAATCATATTGATTACCGCACCGCAGTAGCCCGCCGCATTGGTGACGCCGTATATGTGCATACCTTTTTCGATTACGTCACGCACGGCAATAGAATTGTTCAAAGCCGAAAATCCGCTCAGCACAACCGCTTTATTGTTGCCGACTATTCTTGCCGTCAAAGACACGGGCAAGTTCGAGTTTGTCGAATATATCGCCGCGTCGCACATATTTCCGTTAGTCGCTTCCGCAACATTTTTCACAGCCTCGTCGTCCGCGGGGAACGCGTAGTAAACGCCGCACTTGCGCGCTCTTTCAAGGTTTTCCTGGTTGTTATCGATGACTATGGGAATAATCTTGTGATATTGCAAAACCTGTGCGATTATATTGCCGAGGGTATCGCCGCCCACGACGGCAACGCGCTGACCTTCCGATAAACTAAGTCTATCGTAGATATTTTCGGCAATGCCGACAAGTTCTATGCAAAGCGCTTGAAAATTATCAATAGATTCGGGAAGGGGTGAAACCTCGTTGTATTCGCACACGACGAAATCGCGCAGATATCCGTCGTAATCCTTGCCCGCTATTTTTATATCGGTGCAGTCGTCGGGATCTCCGCTTTTACAGCTTAAGCATTCGCCGCACGGCAAAGCCGGTTTTAAAAATACCCTATCGTTCTTTTTAACTCCGTAGCAGTTTTCGCCCGCCTCGGTAACGATACCTATTGCGTATCTGCCAAGCGTCTTGGGGAACTGCGCTTCGATATCGCCGTTGAAGACAAGCGCGTCAAATTTGGAAAGGAGAACGTGCGTCACCTTAACTTTGACTTGCGTAGGCGTAATTTCTTGTGTTTCGCCGTCCTCTCTTACGAGGTTGCGCACACCTTTTAATATCCAATTGTCCATACCCTAATTATATTCTTATTTTACCCTTTTGGCAACTAAAATCATTCACAAATTAATTGAAATTACTTTCCTCAAATTTCAGTATATCCGTGCCGATTATCGTCAGATACCACAAATCTTCCCTTTCCAATTCGTCCAAATTGCACATTAGCAGATTTAATTCAAATTTATCTTCGGTATGGTGTAATTCTTCGGCTACAACTCTGCTTGTCGGACAGTTAGGCTTTTCGCTAAAATAGGGGTAAACGGGTTTGCATTGCCCCTCGGTAATTTTACCGTTTTTAATAACAAAATAATGGTTTACGCAGTACAGATAAATATCGCCGTCTTGTTCGGTCAGCTTTTCAATTGCGCCTATTCCCCAAAAGTCCAAGCCGATTTTTGCCGTTAAGTGATTTTCCGCTTCACACGTTACGGCGTTGGCGTTCAACGTAATTTCCTTTACGGTACGCTGTAATTGCGTGCAGTAGGGGCGCAACAGCCGTTTAACTTCCCCGCTTGTATATCCCAAAGCAAATACGCGTATATCGGCTATTTTATCTACTATATATTTAGGTAAACCGTTGTAAAGCTTAATAAGCCTTTTTTGACTTTCCGCAAATTTGAGTTTGCAAAGTTCTTTGTCAAATTTATAAAATTTTCCGTTTTCAATACGTTTTTTATTTATTGTTAAATAAGCCTTTTTAAAGCCTTCTCGCGTTTTGCGCTCCTCGGAAGAAATATTTTCCTCGTTGATATATTCATCAATTTTGCGCAATTCCTCGGCGGGGTCAATATACCAATTACACATTTTTTCGTTTCTTATATAAAT
>CAMWLA010000022.1 GCA_947174975.1 uncultured Clostridia bacterium
TTATATATCTGAAAGGGTTATAAAAGAAGCAGAGTACATAATCGAAACCGAGTCGACCGTCCGCGCTGCGGCGGAGCATTTCAATATTTCAAAATCAACCGTACATAAAGACGTTACGGAAAGGCTTATGGAAATTGACAAACAGCTTTTTAAGGACGTGCGCAAGGTCTTGAATAAAAACTTGTCCGAAAGGCACATCCGAGGCGGTATGGCAACGAAAAACAAGTATAAAACTTTTACTTAAAATTAATAGCAATAAATTTGAAAATTTGCCTATTTTGTGATATAATACTCGAAAATAAAAACATTGTCGGATAAATAATGGCTAAACTTCTTGGTATAGACGTCGGCTCTACAACCGTCAAGGTTGCGGCAATCGACGGCGAAAAAATTTTATATAAGTCCTACGTCCGTCACTATGCGCGCATTAAAGAAACCGTTATTTCGGAGCTTAACGCTGTGCGTAAAAAGTTCGGCGGGAATTACGCCGTAAGCATAACGGGCAGTGCGGGTTTGGGACTTTCCGAGAGAAGCGGGCTGAATTTCGTTCAAGAGGTTCAGTCTGCCTTTATTGCTATCCGCAAGTTTTATCCCGACGCGGATGCCGCTGTCGAACTCGGCGGCGAGGACGCGAAAATTATATTCATTACGGGCGGAACGGAACAGCGCATGAACGGAAGCTGTGCGGGCGGTACGGGCGCGTTTATCGACCAGATGGCGACCCTTCTCAACATTTCCGTAACCGAAATGGACGAATACGCTTTAAAAGCCGAAAAAATTTATCCTATAGCTTCACGCTGCGGCGTGTTCGCAAAATCCGACATTCAGCCGCTGATTAATCAAGGCGCGCGCAAGGAAGATATCGCCGCGTCGATTTTTCAAGCGGTGGTCGACCAAACCGTTTCGGGCCTTGCGCAAGGAAGACGCATCAAGGGCAAGGTTTTGTTTTTGGGCGGACCTTTATACTTTTTAAAGGGACTTAGAAAGGCGTTCAAGGATACCTTAAAGCTCTCTGACGAAAATGCGGTATTCCCCGAGGACGCGCCTTGCTTTATGTCGATAGGCGCGGCGTTAGGTTCGGTAGGTCAGAAAGAGCGCAGTCTTGACGAAATAATTTCAATGCTTGAAAACGTGAACCCGGGCGACAGCATAACGACAAGCGACCCGCTGTTTTCAAGTAAAGAAGAATACAACGAATTCGTTAAGCGCCACCGCGCCACAGATTTGCAGTTTGCCGATATACAAAGCTATTCGGGCGACTGCTATCTGGGAATTGACTCTGGTTCAACTACGACGAAGCTCATTTTAATTACGCCCGACTGCAAAATACTCTATTCGCACTATCAGTCTAATAACGGTCAGCCGTTGGACGTAATAATCAAAAAACTCAAAGAAATTTATTCGCTTGGCGGGGGCAGAATTAAAATCCGTTCAAGCGCGGTAACGGGTTACGGCGAAGATTTGATAAAGAGTGCGATTAAGGCTGATTTCGGTATCGTTGAAACCGTAGCGCACTTCAAAGCGGCACTGCATTTTAATCCCAAGGTTGACTTTATAATAGACATCGGCGGACAAGACATTAAGTGCTTCAAAATTAAAAACGGCGCGATAGATTCCATAATGCTGAACGAAGCTTGCTCGTCGGGCTGCGGCTCGTTTATACAGACCTTTGCCAAGGCAATGGGAATGGAAATAGACAAATTCTCACAGCAAGGACTTTTCGCAAAGCACCCCGTCGAACTCGGTTCGCGCTGTACCGTATTTATGAACAGTGCGGTAAAGCAAGCGCAGAAAGAGGGCGCGGGCGTAGACGATATCTCCGCGGGCTTGACCTCAGCAATAGTTAAAAACGCAATTTATAAAGTAATAAGGGCAAAAAGTTCGGACGAGTTAGGCGAAAACATAGTCGTTCAAGGCGGCACTTTCTTAAACGACGCAGTCTTACGGGCATTTGAAAACGAAACGCACAAAAAGGTAGTCCGCCCCGGCATTGCGGGACTTATGGGCGCGTTCGGCGCGGCGCTGTACGCAAAGGAAAAGTGCGAGGGTGCAAGCACTGTTTTAGACGCTAAAGCTCTTGAAAAATTTACATATTCCTCAAAGTCGTCAAACTGTCACGGCTGTACTTCGAACTGCAACATAAATATCGTCACATTCGACGACGGCAGAAAATTCATTTCCGGCAACAAGTGTGAACGCGGAGCGGGAATGAAGCCCGCAAATGCACAGCTTGACATATATTCATACAAGCAAGAACGGCTTTTGCAGTCGGTAAAAGGAACTAACGGAAAATACAAAGTCGGTCTGCCCTTACAGCTTGGTATGTACGAGCAGTTGCCTCTATGGGCGGGCTTTTTCGAAAGCTTGGGCTTCGAGGTCGTGCTCAGCGAAAAATCTTCGCGTAATTTATATTTTAAGGGTCAGCATACCGTCGCTTCGGACACGGCTTGCTATCCCGCAAAGCTTATTCACGGACACGTTGAAAGTCTTTTGGATAAAGGCGTCGATTTCATTTTTATGCCTTGCGAAAGCTATAATATCGACGAACACTGTTCAGTAAATCATTATAACTGCCCGGTCGTCGCGTATTATCCCGAGCTGTTAAAGGCGAATAACGAGCGTTTAACCGACGATAACTTCATAATGCCTTATATCGATTTGAATATGAAAAAGAACGCCGCCTTAAAGCTTTACGCGAAGTTGAAGAAATACGGCGTAAAGAAGCGTGCAGTGAAAGCCGCTTTGGACGAGGGCTTCAAAAGGCTTGAAAGCTACCGTTGCGACGTCAAGGCGAAGGCGGACGAAATATTAAAGCAAGCCGAGGATGCGGGCAAGCAAGTAATAATTCTTGCGGGCAGACCCTATCACCTTGACAACGAAATAAATCACGGCGTAAACAAGCTTTTGACTTCGCTTAACTTGGCGGTTCTCTCGGAGGACAGTATATTCGAAAAGGGCGACGAAGTTAAGGTAAACGTATTAAACCAGTGGACTTACCACGCGCGGCTTTACCGTGCGGCAGACTTTGCTTCAAAGCATAAAAACGTAAACCTTGTCCAGCTTGTGTCGTTCGGATGCGGACTTGACGCAATAACGGCGGACGAAGTGCGCGCAATTTTGGAAAGAAACGGAAAGCTGTACACACAGATAAAAATAGACGAAATAAACAATTTGGGCGTCGTCAAAATTCGCCTTAGAAGCATGCTCGCTGCTATTGAAAAGTAAACTTATGAAAAAGATAACCGATTACACAACCGACTATCCCCGTTGGGACAAGTCCAAGAAATCAACGCATAAAATTCTTATCCCCGATATGCTCAGCTGGCATATGCTTATCGTCAAGGAAGTGGTAAAGCTTGAAGGGTATGACGTAGAGGTGCTTAAAAACGACAGCCGTGCGGTGATTGACGAGGGTTTAAAGCACGTTCATAACGATACGTGCTTTCCTTGCCTATGCGTTGTGGGACAGTATATCGACGCGCTTAAAAGCGGGAAATACGATTTGGATCATACCGCGCTTTTAATCACGCAGACGGGCGGCGGTTGCCGCGCTTCGAACTATATGCCCCTCGTTAAAAAAGCAATATACGCGGAATTTCCTCAAGTTCCCGTAGTTTCGGTAAACTTTTCCGGGCTTGAAAAGGACTCGTCATTCGATATGACTTTTAAGCTTCTTTTAAAGCTTTTGTATTCTGCTTTTTACAGCGACAGTATAATGTGGTGCTACAACCAGACTAAGCCGTATGAGATAGAAGCGGGGGCTGCGGACAAGGTCCGCGACGATTGCGTAGCTTACGTAGTAAAGCAGTTTGCCGATGGCAAGTATAAGAAAGTTAAGAAAATAAACGAGAAGGTTATAAAATGTTTCGCTTCCGTAAAGCGCAGAGAGATAAAGAAAGTAAAGGTCGGTATCGTCGGGGAAATTTACGTCAAGTATGCAAAGCTCGGCAATAACCATCTCGAAGAGTTTTTACTTTCGGAAAATTGCGAACCGGTCGTTCCCGCGCTTATGGATTTCGTGTTGTACTGCATAATCAACGTTGTCAACGACAGAAAGTTTTACGGACACAGCGCGTTTAAAGCGTTTGCGTACAAGCTTGTTTACAACCGGTTGCATAAAATTCAGCTTGAAATTATAGATCAGTTTGTAAAGGACGGCAACTTTGCGCCCGTTCACGATTTCGAACATCTTAGAAAGTGTGCGGACAAGGTGTTAAACCAAGGCGTGAAGATGGGCGAAGGCTGGCTTATTCCCGCGGAAATGGCGGCGCTTGCCGAAACCGGCGTTCAGAACATAGTCTGCGCACAGCCGTTCGGATGTCTTCCGAACCACATAGCCGGCAAGGGCGCGATACGTACGCTGAAGAATATGTACAAGGACGAAAATATCGTCGCAGTCGATTACGACCCGTCGGCAACCAAAGTAAATCAAGAAAACAGGATAAAGCTTATGCTTGCCACCGCAAGGGAAAATTTGAAATAATCAGAATTTAAATTAAAGTGTAGAACCCCCTCGTCAGTTGTTTTGTGTATAAACGTAAAAAGTTTTTTGCGTAAAATATCTTTTTTCAAACGCTTGACTTTTTATAGGGGGGGGGGTGTACACTTATTATGTGTAAGTATAAATTTGCTGCTTACACAAAAATTATGTGGATAGCTGTAAGCGAAGATATCGCAAAAAGTTAGCTTATCTTATGGCTGAACGGAGGTCAAATGAAAAAAAGATTTTTACTTCTCATTCCCGCATTTATTTTAAGTGCGGCTATGTGCGTGGGTATCAGCGCTTGCGGTGAAGACGACGCAACAACACCCGGTACGGAACAAGGGAACCAAGGAGAGCAAGGTAATCAAGGCGAACAAGGCAACCAAGGCGAAAAGGTAACCGAAGTTACAAAGGCGGAATGGAATGCCGCAATTTCGGCAAGCGCGTTTACTAACGTCGCGATTTCAACTTCGAATAACGGTTACGTAAACAACGTCAAATACGACGGCAATTTGGTCGAAATGGAAACCAAAAGCACAATGTATAATTTCTTCGGTTATTACAGCATAGAGGACGGTAAGTATTTCGAGTACGAGTATAACAGCTCAGATAAAATATACGTAAAAACGCAGATTTCGAAAGCTGATTACGACGAAAACAGCGCCGAATCTCTTGCCGACATGCTTGCCGAAATGCTCGTTTACGATAACTTTACTTATAAGAACGGCAGCTACGGTTTTTCCGAAAAGAGTTTGAGTATGGAAATAACCGTTAAGTTCGAAAATAAAAAGCTTATCGACGTCAGCTATTCTATGAAAGGCGAATACCCCGTATCGGCTTCGATGACGTTTACCGACTACGGTAAGGTAAGCTTGAAACTTCCTTCCGAGGACTCGGTGGTCGAAGGCGGCGGTTCGTCAACCGTTGAGGGAATAAGCGAAAAGGAATGGTATGCAGCACTTTCCGCATACAACTTTGAAAACGCCGCAATTATGACTAACGGCTCGGACTATTTTGCTCAGACAATTATCTGCGGCGATATTATCAGCATAAAGGCTCACGAAGATGATAACGAAATAGATCAGTATTTTGAAAGGCGCGGCGATGAGTACTTTAAGTACGACTTTAATTTCGAAAACGGTAAATTTGTAAAATCCGAAATTTCGCAAAGCGAATTTGATGAAAGAGGCCCCGCGGCTTTCGCGCAAGATTTTTCCGAAATGCTCGTTTACAGTGAATTTACTTATGAGGGCGGAGTTTACGTTTGCGACGAAGGCGGTGTGGAAATGACCGTAGCATTCGAAGAGGGCAGACTTGTATTTATAGAAATCGGCGCAGATGACGAACGCACGATGATTAACATCGCGTACGATATTTTAGATAAAATCGAGCTTCCTTCCGACGATATGATAGACGACGGAAACGGCGGTTCGTCCGGCGTGGCAATGACGGAAGAAGAGTGGAACGCTATATTTAACGCAGAGGCATTCGTTAACGTCACCGTGACTAACAACAACTTCAACGGCGTGATAGAGCAGCGTTATATTGCCGACGATTGGAGCTTGTATACTTATCAAGATAGTGAAAGCTATACGGATAATTACTACCATAAAGACGGCGGTAAATACTACGTTTATAACAGTCTTATCGATATCGGCAGAGTATCAAAATCGGAAATTACGGCAGAAGAATTTAACGCATTCGGCGCAGTAGGACTTGTTGCTTTCTTTAAAGAAATTTTGCCCGACTACAGTCAGTTCAGATATGAAAACGACTTTTATTTAGCCGAACTCGGAGATTTAATCGCAAGTATAACTTTTGACGACGACGGCAGAGTAGCTGGTATAGAAATAATTACCGGTATAGGCACCGACTCAGAGCCGGACGTTAAAGCATATTATTTCAGTTTATACGGTGAAACCGAAGTTATTTTCGATGAAGAGCTTGTCGTAACTCCCGTAACGGAGGAGCGTTGGAATGAAGTTTTCGCTCCCGCGCAGTTTGAGAATTTTACTTGTTACAGATATGAGGGTCCATACACATTTGAATATTATTTTACCGAAAATATTTACAGAATGTACGTGTGGACGGATAATCCCGACGAACGTTCCGACGTAATTTATTCAAAAGAGGGAGAAAACTATTATCAATACGTTACCCTTTATGACAACCCCCAAAGCGTCCGCTATGCAAGCAGCAAGGATGAATTCGACTACTTTAAATCAACTGTCACGGACGTGATTGAGGGTCTTAGAAGCTTTGAAAATTTCTGGCAATCGTATGACGGAAACGACTTTTATTCGGTGGACGGTGAGTTGCGTAAAACCGTTTACTTGCAAGACGGTGTTTTATCAAGAATAATCGAAATCGACGGAGAACAGAACTTTGTTGAATGGCATTTCTTTTTTGAAACTCCCGATTTAGAGTTGCCCGACGATTTTATCGAGGGTTAAAAACAATAAAGCCCGCATTGCAAAATTGCAATGCGGATTTTATTTGGCGTGAAATAACGCTTTAAAAGCCTTAAAACAGTTGTAAAAACGCAAAAATTATGTTATACTTGCCTTGAACTATACCAAAAAAGCAAAGGTTAATAAAAAATGGCTTTTACCGTAACTAATCTTGAAGGCAACGAGATTGCCGAAGGCGAATACGTACGCACCGCATCCGAAGGCGGAAGGTGGGGCGATACTTGGTCGGTTTTCAAAAGCAATTTCGGAAAAATTGTTTTGAACAATCTTTTCGTGCTTTTGTTTTTCCTTCCCGCTGTCGCAGTTTTTTTCGTCCGTACTCTTTACGTCGGCGGACTCGGCTTTCAGTATCCTTTTAACGCAAATACGGGCATAGGTTATCCCGCGTACCCCGGCACGCAAGGCCTTACGGAAAGTATCTATCTTTCTGCGGACTTATTGTTTTACGGACTTTTAATAGTTGCCGGCTTAATTGCCTCTATCGGCATAGCGGGCGGCGCGTATTCAATGAAAAAGCTTTTAAACACTCACGGTAAGTTTTCGATTAAAAGCTTTTTTCACGGCGTAAAAGTAGGTTATTTAAACGTTGCTGCACCCGTAACGGTATTCTTATGTTTCTACTATGCGTGTGTGCTCATCGGCGACTGGAAAAATTTAAACGCTGCACGCGGTTTATCCACTGCGGGCGCAATCACGGCATACGTATTCATAATAATCGCTACGGTGCTTGTCGGCATTTACTGCGCGTGGATGCTTGCAACCGGCGTAAGCTACAAGCTTAAAGTAGGACAGTTATTTAAAAACTCGTTCATATTTATGATAGGCAGTCCCATTCAGACGATATTCTTTGCGGGCTTAACGCTTATGCCCGTGTGGCTGTTTATGATAGGACTTTCCGTAACGTTTATAAAATACCTTGCCTACGTAGTATTCATAATTTTCGGCTTCTCGTATATGCTTCTCGTGTGGATGAGCTTTACGCAGTGGGTTTACGATTTGTACGTAACCCCCAACCTCAAAAAGTCGGAGGAAGCGGTTAAGGCGAAAAAGACCCCTCAAGAGCTTGCCGCCGAACAAGAATCGGAAGCTAAGCGTATCGCGGGCGAACTTCTCGCTGCGGGCAAAAGCGAGCTTATCGCAAAACCCATTCTTCCCATTGATAACAACGCAGAGGTAAAAACTCTTTCCGTGACGTTCACGCGTAACGACCTTAACGTTGTTTCCGAAAATAGGAAAAAGCTCAATGCGGATATCTTGGCTTACGAGGAAGAGCATAAAAACGACGCGGGTTACAAAGAGTATAATGCACTTTTCGTCGACCGCGAAAAGGCGTTGAAAACGGACAACAAAAAGTCCAAAAAGAAAAAAATCAGCGCAGATAATCTGCTTAGGTAAAAAATGGAAAATTCTTATTCTGCGCTCGGCAGATGGTTTGAATATTTAAACAAAGACTGCGGCTATGAACAATGGTCGCAGTATTTAATTAACCTGTTAAAGATGCGCGGCGCGGGGGCGTGCGGGCTTGATATCGGTTGCGGAAACGGCTATTTCACACGTGCGCTTATCAAGGCGGGGTATTCCGTAACTGGCGTTGATATCTCACCGCAAATGCTTGACACTGCGCAAAGCCTTGCCCTTAAAGAGGGCGTCCGCGCGGAATTTTTACTCGGTGATATTACCAAACTAAAGGTAAACGCCAAACAAGATTTCTGCGTTGCTATAAACGACTGCATAAACTACGTTCCAAAGAATAAGCTGAAAACCGCATTTTCGCGCGTTCACGACTGTCTTAAAAAGGGCGGAATATTTATTTTCGATATCAGCTCTTCTAAAAAGCTTAAAGAAACGCTTGGCAACAATCTGTTTGCAGAGGATAACGACGATATTTCGTATATCTGGTTCAACACGCTGTCAAACGACTGCGTCACTATGGACTTGACATTTTTCGAACGCCGTCCCGACGGCAATTACGCCCGCTTCGACGAGCGGCATATTCAGTATATTTACGAGGAAGCCGAAATACTTTCAGCCCTTAAAGAGGCTGGTTTTTCCGCTGAAAGCTGCGGTCATCTCGGCAAAGAAAAACGGGAGAGGATAAATTTTATCTGCACACGGCAATGAACAAACTTTACAAGGCGCTTATATACGGACAAGAAGTTTCGCTTTCGGTGCTTGAAACTACCCAACTTGTCAATGAGGCAATAAAAATTCACAATTTAAGCGGAAATTCCGCAAAAACGCTTGGTTCTCTTTTGACGTGCGCGGCTTTTATGTCGGGCTGTCTTAAAAGCGACAAGGGCGCGGTTTCTCTTACGATAAAAGCCGACGGCGGTTCCGTATCCGTTTCTGGCGATAAAGATTTGCATATCAGAGGCTATATCGACGGCACGTGCAAGGACGGGCTTAAAGGCGGATATCTCACCGTAATAAAAGAGGACGGATTTTTCCGTCCGTTCGTCGGCGCAAGCGAACTCGTCTCCAATGACGTTTCCGAAAATTTAATGCAGTATTTCCATATCAGTGAACAGATTGAAACCGCTGTCGCAATCGACGCGAAAATCGTCGACGGCAAGTGCGTTGCGGCGGGCGGAGTCGTTATGCAGCTTATGCCCGGTTGCAGTCAAGAGAATATGGACAGAGCGGAAGAGCGTATGCAAGCGTTCGTAAAGGTAGCCGACGTAATCGAGAAATACGGCGCCGACGGAATTATACGCGAGTTCTTCGACGGCGAAACAAAATACTGTTACCAATATTTCCCCGAATATAAATGCAATTGTTCGCGCAAAAAAATTGAGGGGGTAATCGTACCGCTCGGAAAAGAAGAGCTGTACAACATAATCAAAGACGAAGGCGCGGTAAAGGTCCATTGCCACTACTGCAATAAGGACTATAAATTTACCCGCGAGGATATAGACAAACTTTTATGAATAAAAGCGTTCGGTTAGATTTCAGTTTTGACAGACTTGTTCAGACAGCCGAAAAACTGATCGACGCGCACGATTATTTGGGTGCGCTGAAAATTTTGAATAAGAACGCCGAGTTGAACGAGGATTTGGGTTATGCGCATCTGTTGTATGCCCAGATTTTCGACGATATCGGCCTTTTTGAAAGAAGCATTAACGAGTGGTTCAAATTTTTGGCGTACAGCGATTACAAAACGGAAGAAGATTTATCCGACGCGTACGAGGGGCTTGCCGTAGGCTTTATGAATATCGGCAACGACCAGTTTTCCGCGTACTATTACAATAAGCTTTTAGGTACGTCAATGGATATCGGCGCCGAAATGCGTTACGATATTATGGAAAACTTCCTTTCCCGCGAGGAAAACCCTTTAAAATTTGTTTACCCGCCCGAAATTGCCGATTACTCTTCAACTATTTCAAGCGGCATATCGCTTATGAAGACGGGCGATTTTTCTAAGGCTATCGAAGAATTCGAAAAGGTTGACAGCCGCAACAAGGAATACGTCACCGCGCAAAACTACGTCGCAATGAGCTATATTATCGACGACAATTGCGAAAAGGCGGAAGAGGTCTGCCGTGGAATTCTCAAAATCAAACCCGACGACGTTCACGCTTTAACTACGCTCGTTGCGGTAAAAACCGAACAGAAAAAACACGAAGAAAGTAAGCAGCTTGCCCAAAAGCTTTTAAGCCTTGACATAAAATCACCCGACGATATTTTTAAAATCGCCACGGTATGCTGCGAAAACGAAATGCACGAGGACGCATATAACCTTTTGGACAAGCTTGATGAAAAGCTTCCATACGATTCTTCCGTGTTGTACTTCAAGGCGATTGCAGCATTCAACTGCGGAAAGTACGATAAATGCTTTGCCGCCTTTGACAGACTTTTAACGGTAAACCCCAACGCGGTTACGGCAAAATATTTCCGCGAGGCGGCGCGTATTGCCGTAAACAACGGCGATACAACCCCTATGAGCTATTTTTACCGTCTGCCCCAAAACGAGCGTGAAACTTCGGTAAAAATTCTTGCGGCAATGGGTTCGCTTACGCCCGCGCAGATAAGAAAGGCGTTTGACGAAGTGGATATTTCCGACTGCGTGCGCTGGTGTTTTGACGAAAGCGAGGGAACGAACAACAGCGAGCTACAGTTCCTCGGTGCGCTCTGCGCCGTGCGCGGCGGACTTGATAACCTCGTTTCGGATATCCTCTTAAACGCGTTTTTGGAAGACGAACTTAAAATTAAAGTGCTTACCGAACTCGGCTTACGCAACGAGGATAGGAAGGCAAGCGTAGTAATCTGCAACGTTTTGAAAGATTTGCAGTTCAAGCATCTCAATTTAGGGCGCGCAAAGCGCAAGCCGTTTATCCAAGCTTATTCCACGCTTACGGCGCACTTCGCTCTGCTTGACGGAAAGCTTAGCAAGAAATTTGCAGTATCCGCTGAAAACCTCTATAATAGACTTGAACAAGAACAAAGGCTGTCTTTCGTTGCAAACAGTAGCGAGCTTGCCGCCGCAATCTTATTGAATTCAAAGGTCAAGCTTCCTCGGCTTTCAAAACGAAACGATATTTGCAAATACTTCCGTGCCGACGGAAACGAAATTTTTGACATATACGGAGTGTAAATGAAACTATACGACTTTGACGGAATGTTCGACAAAAAGCTCAGCGACTACATTGCAAAAAACGCCGGCAAATATAAGGAAAGCGAGTGGGAGGATATTATCCCAAAGCTCTATAAACAGTTCGGCGACGTGTATATCAAGTCGGTGGGCAATACACCCAACGGCTTTTATGCCGCGCTTTCAGATGCGGAACTTATATCCGCGCTTAAAACGCACTTAAAGCAAGGCGTTCCCGTTTCCGAATTTTTGTGCAGCGCAATAGAGAGTAGGAATGCAATTTCCCTTTTGTTGCCCCTTTTGGACGGATGTGAGGAAGAGCGCGAATACGCCGTAAACTTAATCGGTGCCGACGACAGTGCCATAAAGAAATATATGCAGATGCTGACTGTCCCCGATTTAGACGAGGACTTCAAAAGCCGCCTTGCCGACAATATAAAGCAAAAAGCCGACCTCGTTATAAATGAGGCGGTTGCAAATTACGAAAAAGGCGTGGAAAAGGAATTTATGCTTGAAATAATGTCCCGCACCGTAATTCCCGACGAAAAGATTTTTAAAATTTTATTGAACGAATTTAGAAGCGATCCCGAAAATATTCCTCTTCACGCAAGCTATCTCGCTTCATACGGCGATACCCGTGCGCTTGAATATCTTTTGGACAAAATAGACGAGGAGGGCATTTCCTTTATCGAGTATAAAGAACTTTTACTTGCGATAGAAGTCCTCGGCGGAACGTACGATAAATCGCGTGATTTTTCGTCCGACCCCTACTACAAAATACTTACCGAACATTCCGTAAACGTAGCCGACATCTTCGGACAGTCCGATAAAAATTAAAAAATAACCCCGCCGAGTGGAACGCTCGGCGGGGTTTCGTTTGATATGCGGTTTGTTGGTCTGATTGTTAAGCAATTAAGATACAACGCCAAGCGTTAGGCTTGTTATTTTCTTGTGGCTAACCATACGATAAGTACTGTCACGTCGGCGGGGTTAACGCCGTAAATTCTGCCCGCTTGCCCCAAGGTGAGGGGGCGGATACGCTTCAACTGTTCGCGCGCTTCCAACCTTAAACCCTTGATTTCGTCGTAGTCGATATCTTTAGGGATAGCCTTTTCTTCAAACTTTTTCGCACGCTCAATCTGCTGTGCGTTTTTCTTTAAATATCCTTCGTACTTGACGGTGGTTTCCGCGCTCTTCAGAATTTCCGCGGGGTATTCACCGAATACGTTGAAGTGCTTGCAGATATCCGTAATTGCACAACCTCTGCGTATTAAGTCCGCATAAGTCACCGCGGTATTTCCTGTCAGTTCGTGCTTTTTAAAAAAGCTTTCCGCAAGCTGTTTATTCGTGCGATTATTTAAATCTTTAAGCGCACTTTCGTAAAGAGACAGCCGCCTTTCGTAAGCTTGCTTTCTTTCGTGTGTGTATAGCGGTGTGTCCGCAATTTTCGGCGTTAAGCGGAAGTCCGCCGTGTCTTGCCTTAAATTTATTCTGTATTCCGCACGCGATGTCATAATTCTGTAGGGCTCTTTCGTGCCTTTGGTAACCAAATCGTCTATCATTACGCCGATGTATGCTTCGCTTCTGTCGAGAATGAAAGGGGGTCTGCCTAAAATTTTGAATGCGGCGTTAATTCCCGCAATAAGTCCTTGCGCAGCGGCCTCTTCGTAACCAGAGGTGCCGTTAATCTGTCCCGCGGTGTAAAGCCCTTCAACTTTCTTAAATTCAAGGGTGGGGTATAAGTCAAGCGTATCTATGCAGTCGTATTCAATTGCATAAGCGTAGCGCATAATATCCGAGTTTTCCAAGCCCGCAACCGAGCGGTACATATCCCGCTGTATGTCGAAAGGCATCGACGAGGACATTCCTTGTACGTAAACCTCGTTCGTGTCCAAGCCTTCGGGCTCTAAGAAAAGCTGATGCCGTTCCTTGTCGGAAAAGCGTACGACCTTCGTTTCGATGGAAGGACAGTATCTCGGACCCGCGGACTGAATATCGCCGTTGTATAGGGGTGAGCGGTCTAAATTGTCCAAAATAATTTTGTGCGTGTCGAGGTTGGTGTAGGTAAGGTAACAAACCCGCTGATTTTCCGTGGCTTTTTCGTTTAAGAATGAAAAAGGCGGAATTTGCTCTTCGCCCGATTGGACTGAGCATTTTTCGAAATCAACCGTGCGCGAATCAAGGCGCGCGGGAGTTCCCGTTTTAAACCGCCTTACGTCGTAGCCAAGCTCAATAAGGCTGTCCGTAAGATAGTTCGCTGGTGCGAACCCCGAAGGTCCGCTTTTCTGTCTTAATTCGCCGGTAACCGTTTCAGCGTTGAGATAGACTCCGGTTGCAACTATAACGGCTTTCGCCTCGATTATTCCGCCGTATGTGGTAAGCACGCCCACAGCCTTATTGCCTTCCGTTAAAATCTTTTGCGCCTCGCCTTGAATTATGCGCAAATTTTGCGTATTTTCAAGTGTGCGTTTCATTTCTCTGTGGTATGCATTTTTGTCGCACTGGCAGCGTAGAGATTGCACGGCTTCGCCCTTGCCCGCGTTAAGCATACGCATCTGTATTGCGGTCTTGTCCGCGTTAACGCCCATTTCACCGCCGAGTGCGTCTATTTCGCGAACGAGGTGTCCTTTGCCCGTTCCGCCGATAGAGGGGTTGCACGCCATAAAAGCTATGCTGTCCAAATTCAGCGTCAGCATAACCGTTTTCAAGCCCAACCGCGCACAGCAAAGCGCGGCTTCGCAGCCCGCGTGCCCCGCGCCTATTACGGCAATATCAAATTTTCCTTCGGTGAATGTATGCATAATAATCAATAGTAAACGGCGCATTTTTGCGCCGTTCAAATTATTTTTTCAAAATTATATTTTTAATGTCGTCGACGTCTTTTGCGAATTTATCGTTTACGCGGCACATTTCTTCAACCTTGTCGCGCGAATACAAAATCGTCGTATGGGCGCGCCCGCCC